>JAYTOS010000058.1:0-2300 GCA_043747705.1 Bacteroidota bacterium | reverse complement strand
AAAAATCTTCATCTTAATTTGCCTTAGTTTATCTATTGCCCTGCTTTCCGCGCAAACCTATTCTCCAACACCCGCAAACCTGGCTGCCAGGAAAAGTTTCCAGGATATGAAATTCGGGATGTTCATTCATTGGGGTGCATCCAGTGTATTGGGCAATGGCGAATGGGTAATGAATAACCGGAACATACGGGTAGAAGAATATACCAACCTGATCCGTGTATTTAACCCGATAGATTTTAATGCCAAAGAATGGGTGGCTACTGCTAAAAATGCAGGTATGCAATACATCACTTTTATTACCCGCCACCATGATGGTTTTAGTAACTGGGATACCAAACAGTCCGACTGGAAAATCACCAATACTTTGTATGCCAAGGATGCATTGAAACAATTGGCAGAAGAATGCCATAAACAGGGTATCAAATTATTCTGCTATTATTCTTTACTCGACTGGTACCGTTCCGATTACCAGTATGAAACAGGAAAAACAGGCAAAGGAACCGGAAGAACCGCAAAAAGTGACTGGAACAGCTATATCGCTTTTATGAAAGCACAGTTGACTGAACTACTTACCAATTATGGCGAGATAGCAGGAATATGGTTTGACGGGCATTGGGACCAGTTAGATAATGATCACGATAAATCGTTGCAGTCAAAAGTGAACTGGCATTATGATGAGATCTATTCTTTGATACACCAATTACAGCCACAATGTTTGATCAGTAATAACCATCACCTGTCGCCCATTTCCGGCGAAGACTTTCAGGCATTTGAGAAAGACCTGCCCGGTAATAATACCACGGGGTTTGGCGGTGCCGGTGTTTCGCAATTGCCATTGGAAACCTGTGAAACGATGAATGATGCATGGGGTTATAATATGACTGACCGGAAGTTTAAATCTGTTCCTGCACTGATCCATTATATGGTTAATGCCGCAGGGCGTAATGCCAATTTTTTATTAAATGTGGGCCCGATGCCAAACGGTAAAATGCAAAAGGAATTTACAGATACACTGGCCATAGTGGGCAGGTGGATGCAGTTGTATGGCAGCAGTATTTATGGAACAAGAGGGAGCATCGTTCCACCACAGGAATGGGGTGTAGTAACCGGTACCAGCAAAAACTATTATGTACATATCCTGAATAAAAATAAACTGCAGCAGCCGTATGTGTTTATTCCCGGATTGAAAGAAAATATTTTATCTGCTACCCTGCTTTCGAATAAAGCCAATATTAAATTCAAGCAGCAACCGGAGGGGTTGTTTATTTATGTAGACGGTGTGCAGCTGGATGATGTGGATACGATCATTCAGTTAAATTTGAACTAAACCTGTTGCGAGACTTCCTACCCGCGCGATTTTTCGGTAAAGTTTTTCACCGCTAAGATGCAATGACACTAAGGATCGAAAAGAAATAATCTGATAAAATTTTAATAATGAAACTAGTACGTTTTGGAGAAGTTGGCAAGGAAAAACCTGGTGTGCATATTGAAGGCATCAACTATGATGTATCGGGATTTATTAAAGATTATGATGAGTTGTTTTTTGCCAATGGCGGCATCCCCCATCTGGCATGGATGATTGCACAGCATGAAACCATGTTGCCAAAAATTAAAGAAGGCACCCGCCTTGGTTGCCCGGTGGCCCATCCATCAAAAATACTTTGTATCGGATTGAATTATGCTAAGCATGCAAAAGAAACGAATGCGGCTATTCCAAAAGAACCGATATTATTTATGAAAGCCACAACAGCTATTACAGGTCCCAATGATCCGGTGGTGATTCCAAAGAATTCTGTAAAAACAGATTGGGAAGTAGAGCTTGCTTTTGTGATGGGTAGGAAAGCGAGTTATGTTTCAGAAGAAGAGGCGATGGATTATGTGGCAGGTTATTGCCTGCATAATGATGTAAGTGAACGCGAGTTCCAGCTGGAGCGTGGCGGTACCTGGGATAAAGGCAAGGGCTGCGACACTTTTGCGCCGCTTGGCCCCTGGATGGTGACAAAAGATGAAATCGCTGATCCGCAAAAGCTTCGGTTATGGTTGAAAGTAAATGATAAAATGATGCAGGATGGAAATACAGATGACCTGATTTTTAATATACCTCAACTGGTTTCTTATATCAGTCAGTTTATGACTTTATTACCCGGTGATATTGTATCAACCGGAACGCCGGCAGGTGTGGGGTTGGGTTTTAATCCACCTGTATATTTAAAGCCGGGTGATGTGGTTGAATTGGGTATTGATGGATTAGGTGTGTCCAGACAAAATGTAATTGGTTATCAATCTTAAAAAAATGAATT
>JAYTOS010000057.1:0-14099 GCA_043747705.1 Bacteroidota bacterium | reverse complement strand
AGCCAGAAAAACTGGCGGTAAAACACCACAAGGGTAATCAATACAGCCAGCCAAATAAAAGTAAGTACCCAATATTTTGTTGTCGATTGATTTGCTTCCATGAAGTAGATTTTTGGCAAAGATAAGGACCGGGGCCGATTTTACCAGTTTCAGTCGCGCGATTGTTGAATATTTGTTGATGAAACCGTGTTATCCTTTGCCTGCTTGGGTTTGCTGTTATCAAAAAACAACATTTTTATGGCGATCAACAGCATTATTACGGCAAATATCTTCTTCATTTTTTCATCGCTCAACGATAATGCCAGCTTGCTGCCCAGTAAACTTCCTACAATAAAAGCGGTAGAAATAATGACCACATAATTCACATTAAGATAGCCTTGTTTATAATATTGCAGCACTGCCAATAAGCCAACGGGCAATAACAGGATGCCTAATGAAGTGCCCTGTGCCAGTTTCTGCGAAAAGCCAAGAAACAATACCAGTGCGGGTACAATAATCACCCCACCGCCAATACCTATCAGCCCGCTTAAAAAACCGGCCAGTAAACCGATAACCAGTAAGAGAATAAGGGTGGTGGTTGTCATGGATTACATTTTACACGATTTGATAAACACTACTTAATAAAAGTTTCTTTATAAAAAGCGATGGCTTCTTCAATAATGGTGAGGGCCTGGGCCTTATCGCCAAAATCTTCTACCACTACTGTTTTGTTTTCGAGTTTTTTATACTCTTCAAAAAAATGGCGGAGCTCATCAAAAAAGTGTTTGGGTAATTCTTCAATATTATTATAATGGTTCACACCGGGGTCAGTGGCTGCTACGGCAATGATTTTATCATCGGGGTCGCCGCCGTCAATCATCTGCATAACACCTACTACTTTGGCTTCCATTAAAGTGAGTGGCTGAACGGGTAGTGAGGTAATCACCAATATGTCTAACGGATCCTTATCGCCACCATAGGTTTGGGGAATAAAGCCATAATTAATAGGGTAGTAGAAAGAAGAAAAAATTACCCTGTCTAAACGCAATAATCCTGATGGCTTGTCAATCTCGTATTTGCATCTCGATCCCTGCGGGATCTCAATTATGGCATTAACTATTCTTGGCGAATGCTCCCCATAAGGAACGCCGTGCCATGGATGAAGTACTGTATGTGTCATAAGTATCTGTTGTTATTTTGTTAACCAATAGCCCAGCGCAACTGCTGCCAATCCCAAAATAAGTGTAGCACCGGTATAGATTAGAAAAACTCCGTACCGTTGCTGGTTTAAAAACTGCATATTCTCCCAGGCAAAAGCCGAAAACGTGGTGAATCCGCCGCAAACACCGGTTGCTAAAAAAAGCCGCCAGTTGGTAAAGCCCTCCTGTTTGGTAGCGATACCCATAATTACCCCGACTAATACAGAGCCCACCATGTTTACTGCGAAGGTAGCATACGGAAAACTATCGTGCCTGATAAAGTGGCCGGTAAGGTAACGTAATACCGAACCGATCATTCCCCCGATACCGACCAATAGGATATTTTTTACTAACATCAGTTATGGTTGTTGTATGTTTATCAGATCAACCAGCCAGGTATCATTTTTTTTAACAACCTGGATCGTCTGTGGCAATTTATCGAAAGAATTACTGTATTGAATAACCGTGGTTGTTGGGTTAATATCCGTCACAGCATTTATATTGATGGATGCCAGGCGGAACTGTTGCCTGCCTTCCTTATCTTTTTCCCGGTATGATTTCTCCAATTCTTTTAGTAGTTGACTGTTTTTTTCGTTGGGCACCAGGTAAAAAGCTGCTTTTAAAAAATCGCCTTGTAAGCAGGACTGGATGTACTCGCGGCCTGCATCAAGGGCATTTTCTGCTTTACGGTAATCCTGTTCTTTACCGTTACAGGCAGTGAGAAGGATGGCGATGAATAATAAAAATGTTTTCATTTATTATGATAAAGGTACGGTGCAACTATGACCAACCGAAAAAACAGGATATTTTTTACACCGGATGGCTGCCGGTTCAATGACTGGAAACCAGCTTCAATCCTGCAATAGAAGCAATCAGCGTAACTATAAAAAATAATCGCCAGAAATCTGCCGGTTCTTTAAAGAAAATAATACCGATGAGGACTGTGCCAACAGCTCCAATGCCTGTCCATACCGCATAAGCCGTACCCATGGGTAAACTTTGCGTGGCTTTATATAACAGGTACATACTTACCGAGAGGCTGATAAAAAAACCAAACATCCAGAGGGTAGCGGTAGTTCCGGAAGTAGATTTTGCTTTGCCGAGGCAGGTGGTAAAACCTACTTCAAATAAACCGGCAATGATAAGAATAATCCAGTTCATGATACAGCTGATTAAGATATTCAAATATAGTATTCTGTTGGGGATTTAAAGTATACAAACTGCCTCTGTACAGCTCTATATCTTCTGTTTCTCTGTGTTAAAAAATGCTGCAAAGGCTTTGGAATTTTTTTCAACACAGAGAAACAGAGGGCATGAAGTTACACAGAGAGAAGTGTTTTATTTCCATACTAATACAATCATTCCTATAAAGATTAACCCCCCGCCAACCAATACTTTAGGTGTTGCCGGTTCTTTCAGGAGAATAAAAGATAGAATCAGCGTAATCACAATACTGGCTTTGTCTATCGCAGCTACATAAGATACCAGGCCGTCTTTCATGGCCCGGTAATAAAATAACCAGCTAAGTGTGGTAGTAATGCCTGATACAACAAGCAATAAAGTTTGCTTACCGGTTAATAAAGGCAATTCTTTGTATCTGGCGCCTATAATGTTAATGACGGTTATGATAAAGAAAATAGTGGTGGTTCTGATACCAAGTCCCAGATCGGGATTAATATTCTGTAACCCATATTTGGCTAATACAGAAGTAAGACCTGCAAAGATCATGGAGAGAATGGCATAGAGTATCCAGGTTTCCATTAGGTGTATAATTTACTGATATAGGGAAGGTACTATTTAGTTTTCAGACAATGTGCTGATAAACGTATCCATCAATTGCCTGATACCCGATAAAGTGGCTTCATCGGTTATTTTGCCTTCAGTGCTGATTTTTGTTTTAGGAGCTGAGATAAGTAATGATGCGCTTATTTTTGCCCCAATGGTTGACATGAGCAAAGCCAAAGCCTCATGTGCTTTCTGGCCCGATGAGGAGGCCGTTATTAATGCCACGGGTTTATCTGTAAACAGGATGGTTGATACTGTCCATTCGATGGCATTTTTTAAACTTCCTGGCAAGCTGTAAATATACTCTGGTGTGCAGATCAGCACACCATCTGCGTCATGGATCTGTTTGCGAAAGTCCTCAACGGATGTTGGCCCGTTACCTGTATCAAGGTCTGGATTAAAATGGGGTAACTGGTCTATCCCGGTATAAAGTGTAATTACCGCATCCGCACTATACATTTCGGCAATGGCAGTAAGTATATGCACGTTAACAGAATCTGCCCTTGTACTTCCGGAGATGGCCAATATTTTTTTTCTGCTGCCCATATCAAAGAAGGTTATTCAATTTTGCATGTTGCAAAAGCATGATGGTCTTTCCGTCTTTTATCTCGCCACTATTAATCATTTGCATGGCCTGGTCGAAGGGTATTTCCAATACTTCTATGTCTTCCTGTTCCTGTTCAATACCGCCGCCCGGATGCACTTTCATTGATTTTGTATAAGCCGCAATAAAAAAATACAGGATCTCGGTTACAGAACCGGGCGACATATATGCTTCAAATATTTTTTGCACATCTTTTACCAGGTAACCAGTCTCTTCTTCTGTTTCGCGTTTTATACAATCCTCCGCATTGTCTTTATCCAGTAAACCTGCACAGGCTTCAATCAACATGCCGGAAGGGTTTCCATTAATAAAACTTGGTAAGCGGAACTGGCGGGTTAGGATAACCGTTTTATTTTCCTGGTTGTAAAGTAAAATAGTAGCGCCATTGCCCCGGTCGTAAACTTCACGGATATGTGTATGATGTGTGCCATTTTGTTTGGTGAATGTGTAGGTTATTTTCTTCAGGGTGTACCAGTTAGCTGACAGGATCTCCGTTTCTAATATGTCTACATTCTCGGGCATGGTATGTAATAATATATTTTCATTGTAAAATAAAGAAAAGGGAACTCATACGCCAAAATCAATTTTTTCTTTTGTCGGCTTTTTCCTGTTGGAGTGAAAGATCAGGTCCCACCAGGAAAAAAATGAACTGTAATTGGAGTCTGTTTCAAACCGAAGGTTGGAATGATGGATGCGGTGCATTCGGGGTGTGACAAAAATAAAACGGAGAAAAGTATCCTTTTTTTGCGAAATGGAAATATCCGAATGATGGAAAATAACCAATGGCACATATAAAAAACTGTACAGTATAACCGTAGAAGTAGGGATGCCTAATACACAAAATACGATCAGTTTAAATACATAAGATAATATCAGTTCCCCAGCATGAAAACGAAATGCAGTTGTGGTATTCATCCTTGTATCTGTATGATGGAATTTATGAAAATACCAGAAAGCCGCAACCAGGTGATTAACGCGGTGCCACCAGTACATAAACAGGTCAATACAAATAAATTCTATGCCAATAAGGACAGCAGGGTATATTTTAAATTGATAGAATAAACCCATCTCATTTTTATTAGCATATTCCAATAATACCTGAAAATAATAACCTGCTATAAAAGCCAGCCCAAAATTGAGTATGCCGAAGAGTATATTTTTTATATCATGCCTGATATCTGTTAATTCTTTTCGTGCTGGAAGGATATGCTCTGCCAGGTAGAGAAGAAGAAAGGCTATACCGATGGAATAAGGTTGTAGTATTTTAATTTCATCCACTAACATAGCATATATGAAATTTATTTATCCTTGTTAAGCCAGCTAACGTTTTGTACAGGGGTATGTGGCTGACCAATGATGTCTTTATAAAGCTCTGGCCGCCTGGCTGCAAGGTACCTGTAGCCACCGGCAAGCGAAAGTTTTTCCGGGGTTAGGGTTGCAGTAATGATATCATCACCCAGTGTTCTGCATTCTGCAATGATATCTCCAAATGGATCGAGTATCATCGAACAACCATTTTTCAACTGGTCATCGTCCATACCAATCGGATTTGAAAAAACAACATATATTCCATTGTCATAAGCCCTCGAAGGAAGCCATTTCATTAGCCAATCTCTTCCTTTCATACCGTCAAATTCTAAACGTAAAGAAGTGGGGTCGGTCTCTCGGTTTTTCCAGAGTTCTGGGTCTACAAAACCGGCACCGGGGCGGGTAGAAGGCGTGCACATGGTTACATGCGGCATAAAAATAATATCTGCTCCCAAAAGGACGGTAGCCCTTACATTTTCAATAATATTATTATCGTAACAAATCAAAATACCGCATTTCCACCCATATAATTCAAAAACACAATATTGGTCGCCGGGTGTTACATAAGGGTTGATAAAGGGGTGTAATTTTCTAAACCTGGCAACAAGCCCGTTTTTATCAATGCATACATACGCTTTGTATAAATTGTCGTTGGCATCTTTTTCAAACAATCCGGCTAATACTGTAATGTCATATTCCCTGGCGGTTGCAGTAAGGCTCTTGACACTTTCTCCTTCCGGTATCAATTCTGCCAGGTCGAGCATTTGTTCTTTGGAAAGATGCCTGGCAAAACTGTATCCTGTTATTGAACATTCATGAAAGGCAATAACCTTTGCACCCTGGCCTGCGGCTTTTTGAGCCAAATGGTCTATTACAGAAAGATTATACGCTTTATCACCATTCCTGTTTTCAAATTGTGCAGTGGCTATTTTAATTTTCTCCATACTTTGAATATATCATGAGTAAATTAATTGAAATATGCATGATTGCACTGTTTTTAACAAAGAATTTATCGCAATTAATTTTCAGTGAAAAAAAGAAAACACTTTTTTAACCGTGTTCTTTTAAGACAAAAAAAGAAGTCATTCCTATAATGGGAATAGAATTGATTGTAAAATAAAAAATAGAAGGGAATTCCTGCTCAGTTGGTTACTCGTTAATAATATCTAAATAGGTGGGTGTATTATCCGATTTCTTTTTCTTGGACCAGAAATTACTTTCCTCGCCATATTCGTCTTTTGGCAGTGGAACTTTGCCTGCTTCAATATCAGGGACTTTTACTTCCGGCTCGAGTATTTTGATATCTGGGTCGTTCGGAAGTGGTGGCTTGTTATTATAATCTTCATTTGTTTTTTCAACGGGCTGATCTTTATTTTCACCAGCATTGCGCAGTGGGTTGGGATTATGTTGCATTTTGCTTTAGTTTACGATTGAAAAATTCACCAA
Organism: Bacteroidota bacterium; assembly: GCA_043747705.1. Lineage (GTDB taxonomy): Bacteria > Bacteroidota > Bacteroidia > Chitinophagales > Chitinophagaceae > Sediminibacterium. Next base: position 7,778 of record JAYTOS010000057.1, on the reverse strand, counting down.
AACAAAATTCCGGTTTTTAAACAGAGTAGTGTTATACTTAATTGGAAAATAATTACATCATTCACATATTCAGTCATGCAAATGCAAATAAGGGGCTGCGGAGCAGATTAGGAGGAAATTTCAATCAATAACAATGGAAATACAAACAGGACTTGTTTACACGAGTACCTTTTTCTTCTCAGTTTTTTTCAGATATTTCATTATTTTGCTGTATAATAATTTCTCGTCAATAGGCTTCGATATATAATCATTCATGCCAACAGTTTTGCATTTTTCTACATCCACGGTGGTAACATCTGCGGTAAGGGCGATGATAGGTATCTGCGAATGCATTTTTTCACGGATGTAACTGGTTGCATCAAAACCATTCATCTCCGGCATTTGTAAATCCATTAAAATAATGTCATACTTATTTTTCTGCATCATATCAATGACTCCCTTCCCATTGGCGACAATATCCAGGTCAAAGCCAAATTCGGCAATGATTACTTTTATTAAAAGCTGATTAAGGGGTACATCTTCTGCAACCAGTACTTTTATTCTTTTTATTTCTTCTTTCTTATTTGCAGAATTTGATTGCATACCTGTTATCGGTTCAGTTTCTTTCCTGGTAACCGGTTTTCTAAAAAAAAGGGTAAAATAAAATGTTGATCCTTTACCTACTTCACTCGTAACATGAATGGTTCCATCTTGAAGTTCTATCAATTGTTTCGCAATGGCAAGGCCAAGGCCTGTTCCACCAAAAGAACTGCTGGTTTCTTTACTTGCCTGTTCGAAATTATTAAAGATTTCTCCCAGCTTGTCTTTATGAATGCCTATACCGGTATCTGTAAAAGTGAATTCAATTCTTACTTTATCCGCATCCTCTTCAAGCCTGCGAACGCCCATAGTAATACTTCCTTGTTTGGTAAACTTAACGGCATTGCTCAGCAGGTTTAAAATAATTTGTCGCAAGCGCATAGGGTCACCAATAATTCGTTGCGGGATCGTATTGTCATAATTATGTATGAGTGCTAAGTTTTTCTCTTTTATTTTAGGCTCAAACAACTGTAACATGGTAGATATGGACGTAGATAAATTAAATGCCGTCTCCTCAAATGTCATCTTGCCGGCATCCACTTTTGCAAGGTCAAGTATATCATTAATTAATACAATCAATGCATCTCCCGATACTTTAATGGCATTGATATATTCAAGTTGTGTTTCATCTAATTTTGTTTTGAGCACTACATTGGTGAAACCAATAATGGCATTCATCGGTGTGCGTATTTCGTGGCTCATATTTGCCAGGAACTGTTGCTTTGCCTTCACGGCATCTTCTGCTATTTGTGTTTTTTGTTCTGCATTGTTTTTAGCCAGTATAAGTTGTTTTTTGGGTATAATATTGGCGGTTACTTCATAGGCAATAACGGTAACACCTGAAATAGTCAGGTCGGCTTCAAGGTAAGGCTGGTAAACAAAATTAAAATAAGCATCCTCCATTTTACCATTTCGTAACAAGGGAACCATAAGTTCATAACCCTGATAGGGGATGCCGGTGGTAAAAACAGTATTAAGTAATTCAGGAACTGTTCCGCCTTTTATCTCAGGTAAGACTTCAACTAAGGCCTTTCCTTCAATATGTTCGCCTTTGCCCCAGATTGCTTTAATACTGTCATTCGCAAGGCTTATGGTCATATCTTTTCCTTTCAGTATCACAAAAGCAAATGGAGAGTCTTTCAGCATCATGTTGTAACGCTGATTGCTACCTTCAATCAGCTTCATGGCTTTTTTCTTTGCTTCAAGTGCAACTTCCAATACTTTCTTTTCTTTCAATTGTAATTCAATGGCTAACTTCTTTACTTTGGTGATATCTGAAATGGTGAGAACAATTAATTCTTCGTTTTGCTGAATAATCCGGTGGGCATTAAGCAGCATTGTTTTTTTACCGATTACGGGGAAGGTATGTTCCACTTCAAAATCCTGGAAATGGTTATTCCTCGGTACGATATCTTCCAGGAGTTCACGCAGGCGGGGAATATTCCATTGGTTATTGCCCGATTTATATAGGGATATGCCAATACTTTCTTCCTGTGAAACATGAAAAGTCTTGCAAAATGAAGTATTGACAGACCTTATCCTGATATCTTTGTCCAGGATCAGCATGGGCTCGTGAATAGTAGAAAGTATCGCTTCATAATAAGTATATAACTCTTCTACCTGCTGAATGCGGGCATGCAACTCCTGATTAGTAGTAATCAGCTCTTCATTGGTAGATTCAATTTCTTCTTTTGATGTTTCCAGTTCTTCGTTCAGGCTTTGCAGTTCTTCATTGCTGGAAAGGATTTCTTCATTTGCACTCTGTAGTTCCTCGTTTGCAGCATCCTGGTCCTGTATGATAGATGCCATATCGTGCCGGGCAAGGGCAATTTCTTCTTCTAATTTTTTTATCCTTTTGTCTTTTGCAAGTGAATAGTTTTTCCCGTTTTTATCTGGCACATCCATTATTTCCATTTGCTGCTGACCGGTGAAAACAATGATAAGCAATGGATCTTCTCCTTCTATCTTAAGCGGAGCAACTTCCAGATTTACCAACCGCAATGCAACGCCGGGCTTATCACGGTTCAATTCGATGCCGGTTTTGCGTACCGGTTGTTTTGTTTTAATAGCGGTATGGATGGCATTGCGCAGTTCGAAAGTAATTTCGATATGCACCATTTTTAAAATATTAAAACTGGCTTTGCCCGGAGATTGTTGCAGATATAATGAGGTTGGCCCCCTGAATTGAAGAATGTCGAGGTCGTAATTGATGACTACACTAGCGGGCACATATTGCAAGAGTAAAACCGAATCAAAAGTATTGCCGAGATTACCATTAGTCGCAACAGAATTTTTTTTGTTGAGTAAAGTTGGGGTGATATTTTTTTCCGGTAAAACAACGCCTTTTTTAGTGTTCACCTGTTGAGTAACGGGTCTGCTTATTTCGGGTATTCTGTGAATACCTGAAATATTTTTACGTAAATAGATTTTATATTTTTTATTAATCGATGGTGTAAAAAGCTGGAGGGATGTTCCAATGGTTTCGGATTTGCCAAGCATCAGGTAACCACGCTCATTTAATGCATAATGAAAAATGGCAATCGCTTTTTTTTGTGCGGGGGTATCCAGGTAAATCAGCAGGTTACGGCAACTGATTAAATCCATTCGGGAAAAGGGTGGGTCACGCAGGATATTATGCTGGGCAAAAATGCAAATGTCACGTAATGGTTTTGATATCTGGTATTTATCCTTTGCTTTTATAAAAAAACGCTGCAGTCGTTTTGGAGAAACATTTTTAAGCCGGTGAATCGAGTATTCCCCATTACGGGCTTCGGTTATGGCTTCTGCACTTAAGTCCGACGCAAATATCTGTATGGGTATTTCGGTATTTGCATTGTCCTGTAATTCGAGTAATAACATGGCAATGGAATACACTTCTTCACCCGTAGCACAAGCCGCTATCCATATACGAAGCGGTTCATCGGGTGCTTTGCTTTTTAAAAGGCGTGGAAGTACTGTTTTTTTGAGTAGTTCAAAAGCATCGGTATCCCTGAAAAATTCGGTTACATTAATCAGCATATCCTGGTAAAGCAGGTCTACTTCATTATTTTTTTTCTCCAGAAAATCTGAATATTGCTTTAAAGAAGTTATTTTATGTATCACCATCCTGCGTAGCATACGACGCTTTATGGTGTTCATTTTATAATGGCTGAAATCTACATTTTTCTTTTTCAGTAACAGCTGGAGGATCAGCTTTAAACTTGGATTTGCATTGTCAATATCATCTTCCGGTACACGTTTAACAGGCGTTCTTTTTACCAAAGGGTGTTTGCTCATCCAGTTTAATTTGTTGGCAATTTCCTTCGGTGATAAAATAAAATCCACCACACCTTCTGCAATCGCAGAGCTGGGCATGCTGCTGAACTTTGCAGAATCATCCTGTGCAAAAGTAATTCCCCCTGCTTGCTTTATTTCTTTTAATCCTTGTGTTCCGTCACTCGCACTGCCAGACAACACAATGCCGATTACGTTTTCCTTATGAGTATCAGCTAATGAGGAAAAAAGTACGTCGATCGAAAGACTACTGGATTTTCCGGAAGGTCGTGGCAGTAATTTTATATGGCCATCAGTAACCTTAATTACTTTATTATAAGGGATCACATACACATTGTCTGGCTCCATCTTATCCATGTCTTCTATATCCTGTACTTTCATTTTAGTAGTCTTGGCTAAAAGGGAACTAAGGATACTTTTGTGATCGGGACTAAGGTGTTGTACATAAATATAAGCCATGCCCGTATTGGGCAAAAGATTTTGTAAAAGCTGGGTGATGGCTTCCAGTCCACCTGCAGATGCGCCAATGGCCACTATCGTAAATGTATTTACTGCTTTTGGGGTTCCGGAAATACCTAGAAGCCGCCGCTGTGTTTTTGCAGCAGTTACTTTTTGTTGGAGAACTTTATTCTTTTTGGGAGACAGTTTTACAGGTATTACCTTTTTAGGAACAGATTTTTTATCAACACGGGTAGAATTAGCTTTCATGGTCACAGGCATTTGTTCAAAAAAAAGCCTAGTGGGGTAATGGTTTACCCATTTCGGTAAATTATAAAATCTGCAGGTACCTGTTTATTAAGCCTTTAGGTATATTACAAAATGCCGTAAGCTGATTAAATATAAAGCTAATTATGACTTGAAATTGCCTGCCAATAGGCAGATAATCAGGCAGAATACGTCAAATTACATATTCTTTTGTGTAAAACCTAATATTGAGAATTATACACGCTCTCGTATAACTGGTATAAATGCAACTTGCCCGATCTTTAGTATGGCGTTATAAACGATGTATACTACTTTATTTTCCCTCGGGTAACAAAATCAATCTTGCCATATTCTTCTCGTTAAAATACTGATTAGCCAGTATTTGGGTTCGGGCAACGGTTAATTGTTTTACTTTTTGCGGGGCATCTAAAATTTGTAAAGGATCGGCATTCCTGAAAAACTGTTGTTCTAACCTGTAGCGCCAGTAGCTGTTTTCTTTCATATCGTTTTCCAAAGCACGGGTTTGTTCGGCTATTACTTTATCTACGTTTACCTGGGCAACACCATTGGCTTTCATATTTTTAATTTCTTCCATTACCAGTGCTTCCAGTTTGTCTACATTTTCCGGTGCGCAACCAAACTGTATACTTATGCTGTAATTGCTTACCGGCTCACGGTTTATGCCGCCGTTTACCCCCACACCATATACACCACCTGCATCTTCCCGCAATACTTCGCGCAGCTTGATGCCCATGGCTTTACAGAGCTGGCCTAGTTGCAACTCATCCATTTCATTATAGGTGGTATTGCCGGTAAAGAAAAGGCGAACACTGGCTTTGTTTTCTTTTCCTTTGTGAAATACTTTATTGATCTGTCCGGCGGGGTAGCGGATGCCTACATCTCTCCAACTGTCTTTTTGTATAGAGCCGGGTAATGACGCTACATATTTTTCTACCAATGGCTTAATGCTATCCGTATTGAAATTTCCTACAAAAGTGAACAGGAACTGGCCTGCATTCGAAAACCTTTCTTTATAAATGGCGATGGACCTGTCAATATCCATTCGCTTCAGATCGGCAAAGCTGAAAGGTTTACGACGAAAATGATAATTACCCATAATATAACTAACTGAATCGCTAAATACAGAGCCGGGATCTTTATCCTTGTTATCTAACTGCGCTTTGATCTGTTGCTGTAACACATTAAACATATCGGCATCTTTGCGTGGTGCCACAAAATTTCCATGCAATAATTGAAAAGCTGTTTCGAGATCTTTAATGGTACTGCTGCCATTCAAACCCTGCATATATGCGGCGATAGAAGGGGCCACATAACAATTTTTGCCGGTGAGCACTTTTTGTAGGCTTTGCATATCTAAATTACCCATACCACCTACCGATACGATGGCGGCAGCATTGGTTGCATTTACATAATCGCTATCACCGTACAAAGAACTGCCACCCCAGCTGATGGCAGAGAACTGGATATCATCATTTTTAAAAGTAGTGGGTTTTAAAATCACATGCGCCCCATTGGATAGTACCCATTCTATGGTACCGATTGCGTTGTATTTTTTTTCGCTCACCACTTTTCCGGCAATGGGTTCTATGGGTAGTATGGGCCCGGCTATTACTTTATCTGTATATTTTTTTAGCTTGGCCATCGGCTTATTCAACATTGACAATACAGCTGCCTGGGTAATTAAATTGGTTTTCTCTTTGTCGGGTGCCGTAATAACTACAGAACGGTCGGTGGGTTTTATCCATTTTGCAATCAGGCTGTTCACTTCCTGCAAAGTAATGGTGGGTAGTACTTTTTGGTAGAAACTATATTCAAATTCAATACCCGGAATGGCCTCGCCTTTCAAGTAATTTTGTACAAGCTCCTGTAATAATTCAGCCGATTTTGTTTTGTCTCTTTCATTGTAGGTATTCTCTATCCGCGACATAATATTTTTTGTTGCACGGTCCAGTTCGCTTTTTACAAAGCCATATTGTTTTACCCTTTCATTTTCTGTGAGCAAAGTTTGTATGGAAGCAGGAATGTCTTTTCCTGTCTTAGCCACCGCGAGCAGGGTAAAAGCATCTTTATCACCAATAAAACCACCAAAACTGCTATTGCCAAACAGGAAGGGGGCATCAGGCTTTTGCGCGATCTCATCCAAACGGCTGCTCATCATCTGGTTAAATAATTCATTAATGATATCCGCCCTGAACTGCGTTTCTGTTTTAACCGGAGCTGCCTGTGGTAATGTATAATATATCTGCACCACATTGTAAGGCTGCTCCGCATCGGTTAAAATAGCGGTGCGGGTTTCTGTATGTGCCGGTATGCTGAATTTAACCCTTGGTTTGGGGTTAACCGATGCCGGTATGTTTTCAAAATGTTCTTTGATCATTTTTTCGGTCTCGGCAATATCCACATCACCTACTACAATCACGGCCTGCAAATCTGGCCGGTACCAATCTTTATAAAATGATGTGAGCATATTGTAATGGGCCGTATCAATATTGGCCTTGGTGCCAATGGGCAAACGTTTGGCATACTGCGATCCTTTTAATAATATTGCAAAATATTTATCCCGTAACCTTGCATCAGCACCGCGGCCCAATCTCCATTCTTCCACAATTACGCCGCGTTCTTTATCAATTTCGGTCGTTTCAAAACTTACGCCATGCGCCCAGTCCTCCAATATCTGCAAAGCCTGTTTATATACTGCGGGACTATCGGTTGGAACCTGTAATTCGTAAATGGTTTCATCAAAACTGGTAGAGGCATTCAGGTCTGCACCAAAATTTACCCCACTTTTTTCTAAAAAGTTAACCAGTTCATTTTTCATAAAATGTTGTGTACCGTTAAAAGACATATGCTCCACAAAATGCGCCAATCCAACCTGCTTATCTGTTTCAAGAATAGAGCCGGCATTGACCACTAATCTTAATTCGGCCCGATTTTTTGGTTCCTGGTTTTTACGGATATAATAGGTGAGCCCATTTCGCAGCTTGCCAATTTTTACATTGGGGTTAACGGGCAATAATTTTTCATTTTTTTGAGCGGTCAGTTGCAGGCAAAAACAAATAAAAATGGTTAAAAAGGTTTGGATGCGGATCATAGGTACAGATTGTATTACGAATTTAGGGGAAGTGATGGGAGGAATTTATAAATAATTGATAAAACCCTTAATACCCCTCCGTCACTTCGTGACACCTCCCTTGGGAGGG
>JAYTOS010000056.1:0-1246 GCA_043747705.1 Bacteroidota bacterium | reverse complement strand
TTAGAGAGATCTTGCAATACCTAATTCAAGTCCCCGTAATTCAGCTAATCCTTTTAACCGGCCGATGGCGCTATAGCCGGGATAGGTTGTTTTTTTTAGATCATCCAGCATCTGGTGGCCATGATCGGGGCGCATGGGAATGGATATGCTTTTTCGTTTCATAAGTAATACGAGTTCTTTTACCACTGCATACATATCTACATCTCCTGTAAGATGATCAGCTTCGAAAAAATTACCCTGGTCATCCCCTTTCGTACTTCTTAAATGGATAAAATGAATATGATCTCCCAACCGCCTGATGATTCCAGGGAGATCGTTATCACTGCGAACGCCTAAGGAGCCGGTACAATAACATAATCCATTAGCGGGCGATGGCACTGCTTCAATTATATCTCTGGCATCCTGTTCTGTACTCATGATCCTTGGGAGGCCCAATACCGAAAACGGAGGATCATCGGGATGTATGGCCATTTGTAAACCGCATTCTTCTGCAACAGGCACCACTTCGCGTAAAAAATAAAATAAATGTTCTTTCAGTTTTGCCTTGTCAATTCCGGAATAGGTTTTTAATGCAGTCATTATCTGTTCGGGCGTAAACCGTTCTTTGCTTCCCGGCAAACCCAGTAAGGCATTTTTAAATAAAGTACTTTTCTCTTCATCAGGCATAGCAGCTAATCTGTGCGTAGCTTTTTCTATTTCATCTGCTGAATAATCTTTTTCGGCACCGGGGCGTTTCAATAAAAAAATATCGAAGGCGATGAAAGCTGATTTTTCATAGTACAATGCTTTACTCCCATCGGGCATCGTGTACATGATATCTGTACGCACCCAATCGAGTACCGGCATAAAATTATAAGTGACTACTTTCAGTCCGCAGGCTGCTACATTTCGTAAACTCTGTTTGTAATTTTCAATCCATTGCAGGTAGTTGCCCGATTGCCTTTTTATATCTTCATGAACAGGTAAACTTTCTATCACTGTCCACGACATGCCCACTGCTTCAATATTTGCTTTTCGTTTGTTGATCTCTTCAACACCCCATACATCACTTACGGGAATATGGTGCAGGGCAGTGACCACACCGGTACACCCGGATTGCCGGATATCCCAAAGCCTCACGGGATCATCGGGACCGAACCAGCGCATGGTTTGTTTCATCATAAGTGTTATTTTGAATGTTGAATGTTGAATTTTAAAGGAGTAAGTCTTTTAAAATTCAACATTCGTTATGTATCAGTAAGAACTT
>JAYTOS010000055.1:0-19790 GCA_043747705.1 Bacteroidota bacterium | reverse complement strand
TAATTTTTGCAGGTAATCTTCAAAAGCAACCAGGTCTTCCTTATTACCGGTTACTTTTTCAGGATCAGCAGCATGCCCAAAAATAAAAATGGTATCCTTATCAAATGTTTTGCGTGTTTTTTGTAATACTTCTATCCAGTTTTTAATATTGGCCCCGGCGCTTCTGTCGATATAAGGGGCTATCTGGTTAAACAGGAGGTCGCCCATATGGGCAATATTTGCGTGTTCAAAATGTATGATGGCATCGCCATTGGTATGGGCTGGCCCGAAATAATAACTCCTTATTTTTTCCTTACCGGCTTTTTGTTTCCAGCTATCGCCGAAAGTTATATCCTGAAATAATTGTTTATCAACTGATTTACTTTGTTCGGCTACCCTTTTATAATTTGCCAAACAGTTTACATGTCCTACAACATGCTCCACGTTGTCTTTAAATGCAATGTTGCCACCGGTATGGTCTCCATGGTGGTGTGTATTGATGAGTAACTTGTAAGGTTTGTCACTCGTCTTTTTCAGTTCATCAATCAGGTGTTTTGCAGAATCAGGAAATTGCGAGTCAACTACCACAAAACCTTCCTTTGTAGGGTAAAAACCGATAGTGCCCCCTTTTTCAGAAAAAATGCCCACATCTCCCCTAAGCATCTTTATTTTATAAGCAGGCTGCTGTAAAAAAGCCGCCATCAGATCTTTTGGTGATAAAGCCAGAACTCCAGCTGTAATTCCGGTTGTGCGGAGGAAGGAACGACGTTGCATAAACTAAATTTAATTTTTTATAACAGCAGAAAGGTACAAAAGTTTAATATTCCATTTTCCGTAAACTTGGGGCTTTTATCCAGGTGGCGGCTACAACCAGCAAAGTCATGCAGCCACCAAATACCACAGAAGGTATTACCCCTAACAATTTAGCTGCTACACCGCTTTCGAATTGGCCGAATTCATTACTGCTGTTGATGAACATGGAGTTTACACTCATTACCCTTCCACGCATATGTGCCGGTGTTTTTAACTGGAGGATCGTACCCCTGACCACTACGCTGATACCATCTAAAATACCACTGAGCAGTAATACGGCAAAAGATATCCAAAATATTTTTGATAGGGCAAACACAACAATGCATAACCCAAATCCGCCAACGGCGAGCAGTAATTTTTTGCCTTGCCTCTTTCGCATGGGAAATAAGGTGAGTATGATAATGATGAAGATCGAGCCCATGTCGGAAGCAGCATTTAACCAGCCGAAACCTACCGGCCCCACTTTTAGTATATCCTTGGCAAAAACCGGTATCATGGCTACCGCCCCACCAAAAAGCACCGCAAAGAGATCAAGGCTTAACGCGCCTAAAATTTCCTTGGTACTGAATACAAAACGTAACCCTTCCTTTACACTATCCAATGTTTTTTTCTCACCCGGTTCATTTAACGGAGGTTTAGGTTTTAGTTGATACATAAAGCCAAAACCGAATAATACGAGAAGGGAAATAATACTAAGGGATAGTGTATTACCAACCCCGGCAATTAAAAAACCAACCATTGCATGACCGATTACAGAGGCAGACAGCCAGATACCCTGGTTCCAGGTGATGGCATTCTGTAAAATATTCGCAGGAACAATCGAGGCAACCATTGTGCCAAAAGCGGGTCCAGTAAATGCGCGGAAAATGCCCGTTAAAAAAATTATGACATAAATACTGAATGCGATCCAGTGGTTACTGATCTGGGTGGAGGTGTAGTGGGTGGAAAGGCCTAATAATAATAACGCGCAGGAAAAATAAAGGGCCACACCCCTGAGCAATAATTTTCTTTTTTCGCTTATGTCAATTACATGACCGGCATATAATGATAAGGAAACGGCGGGTATTACTTCTGACAATCCTATCAACCCAATCGCAAACGGTTCATTGGTTAATTCATATACCCACCATCCCACCAAAGTGCCCATCATGCGTAAACCCATGATAAACAGAAACCGGCCCATCATCAGGTTGCGGTATTCCGGAATACGCATGGCAGCAAAAGTGTCCGTTTTTGTTTCAGTCATGGTTTGATTTGTGGTCAACAGTTATTTTTTTAAATGCAAGTATTATCTTTTTTCACATCATAGCCTGTCCATTCAAATATGTTTTATCGAAGTTCTTACGGTAAACTAAAATAATGCTGTCCATCTTCATAATCCTTATCCAATGCATCTAAAACCACTTGAAAATGTTTTTCATTACCGATGAAATCGGCATTGCTGGCATCTATAAAAATAGTCTTGATATTGTGTTGTTTGATATAACTGGTATAGGTTTCCTGGATATTGAATAAATATTCATCCGGTATACACTGTTCGTAAGAGCGGTTGCGCTTCTTAATATTAGCCTGCAGTTTTTGTACAGGTGCATGCAGGTAGATAAGTATATCAGGGGAAGATAATTGCTGGTGAATGATCTCGAATAGTTTTTGGTATAGCCTGAACTCTTCTTCGGGTAAATTCACTTTGGCGAACAGCAGGCACTTGGTAAATAAATAATCCGAAACCGTTACGCTTTGAAAAAGGTCCTTGGTATGCACCATATCTTTCAACTGCTTATAGCGCTCAGCCATAAAAAAGAGCTCCAGCGGAAAAGCATATTGGGCGGGGTTTTCATAAAATTTGGGTAGAAAAGGGTTATCGGCAAATTCTTCCAATATCAACCTTGCATTCAAATGTTTGGCCAATAAATGCGTGAGTGTAGTTTTGCCAACACCAATATTGCCTTCAACTGTTATAAAATGATGCTTCATGTGTTATTTACCCGATATCGTTCAAAATTAACCGCCATCAGTTAGTAGCGGCAGATTTTTTTTGCACATCTAATTCATCCGTGCAGTCTGCCAGCAATTCAAGAATGCTTTTGTGTAAAACAGGATGTATATTGTAAGGGGCAATCTCAGATAATGGCAGCAAGGCAAACCGCCTTGCGGGTAATGCCGGGTGTGGTAATGTTAATAAAGAGGATGCAATGATCAAACTATCTATCAATAAAATATCCAGATCAATAATACGCGGACCCATCTTAACCGTTCTTTTTCGCCCCATGGATTCTTCAATCTGAAGCAATTGCCGCATCAGTTCTTCCGGGCTCAGGATAGTTGTTACCGCAATAGCCTGGTTGTAAAAAGCAGGTTGTTCTGTAATACCCCAGGCTGCCGTTTCGTAAATAGCAGAAGAATTAACGATATTGCCGCAGGATTGTTCGATCAACTCAATGGCTTGTTGTAAATAAGCAGACCGGTTACCAAGGTTGCCGCCTATAAGCAAATAAGCTGTACTCATAAATTGGAAGTATAGTCAGGTTCAAATATCTTTAAATTCAGTACCAATTAATAAAAAATTATGAAAGGCTTCTTCAAAACATTTTTCGCCTCTTTATTAGCTTTGGTAATTTTTACCTTATTAGGGGTATTAATATTGATAGGGATAATTGCCAGTTTTGGTTCGGCTGATAAACCTGTTGTAGGCAGGAATGCAGTATTGGTATTGGACCTGTCGGGTAATTTTAAAGAACAACATCAGGATAATCCTTTCAATACATTGATCAAAGGATCAGACAATGATGTGCCTTCCCTGTACAATATGGTTAGGATGATACATCATGCCAAATCCGATTCATCTGTAAAAGGCATTTATATAATAAGTGGGAGCAATGCAAACGGATTCGCCGCCAGTGAAGAATTACGCAAAGCCATACTCGATTTTAAAATGAGCAGAAAATTTGTCATTGCCTATGGAGAAGCCATTTCGCAAAAAGGCTATTATGTTGCCAATACCGCAGATAAGATCTTCTGCCATCCGCAAGGTGGCGTTGAATGGGCCGGGTTATCATCCAACCTGCTTTTTCTAAAAGGGATGTTGGATAAGCTGGAAATACAACCCCAGATATTCTATGCCGGTAAATTTAAAAGTGCAACTGAGCCGCTGCGCGAAACCAAAATGACAGAAGCCAACCGCTTACAGACTTCCGTATGGCTGGGCGATCTGTTTAACCGTTTTATTGAAGCTGCCGCAGTAACCCGTAAACTGGATACCGCCAAGCTCAGAAGCCTTGCTGTAAACGGTTCTATACAAACAGCACATGATGCGTTGGCTAATGGTTTGGTGGACGGACTAAAATATGATGATGAGGTAAAAAAAGAATTATCACACAGCCTGCGAATAGATGAGCATGCCAAGATCAACTTTGTTACCTTCAGTGAGTATTCAAAATCAGTATCCTATAAACAGGAAGGGTATAACGGAAAGATCGCTGTTATTTATGCTGATGGGGATATTGTTTCCGGCAACGGGGATAATGGGCAGGTAGGTAGTGATGCGTTCAGGACGTTGATCAGAAAAATCCGCCTGGATAAAGAAATTAAAGCAATCGTGTTCAGGGTAAACTCACCCGGTGGCAGCTCCTTGGCAAGTGATGTGATCTGGCGTGAAATATCTCTGGCCCGAAAAGAAAAACCGGTCGTGGTAAGTATGGGCGATGTGGCCGCTTCCGGCGGTTATTATATTTCGTGTAATGCAGATTCTGTTTTTGCCAATGAAAGTACCATAACAGGATCAATTGGGGTATTTAGTATTGTGCCCAATTTCCAATCTTTTTTTAAAAATAAACTGGGTATTACATTTGATGGTGTAAAAACTGCCCCGTATGCAGATATGGGCAGTGGTGAGAGGCCTTTAACAGAAACCGAGAAACACTTTTTCCAGGCAGGAACTGATTCTATTTACTATACATTTAAAACACGTGTGGCAGAAGGCAGAAAAAAAGGTATTGAATATGTCGACAGCATTGCGCAGGGCCGCGTATGGACGGGTAGCCGGGCTTTGCAGGTTGGATTGGTAGACAGGATTGGTACCATGCAGGATGCGGTTGACTGTGCCGCAAGAATGGCCAAGCTAAAAGATTATCGTGTGAAAGAATACCCGGAAAAGAAAAATCTTTTGGAACAGATCATGAATAACTATAAGAAATCTGTGAAGAAAGATTTAATAAAGGAAGAAATAGGAGAGGATCAAATGCGTGTATGGAATCAACTAAAACAGGTAAAACAAATGATTGGGGTTCCACAGGCAAGGTTGCCATTTTCAATTGAGATCCGTTAGATTTTTTGTTATTTGAACAAGCGTTCGTCAAAGTAAAAATCGGTTGATGTATGCAATTTTATTTTTTTAAAATCCGGGTGTAATGGATTGATTAGGTAATTATGTTCTGTATGCACGATTGCAGAAGGACACTGAAGTAGAACTGTTTTTTTTGTTTGTAATATTTCCTGCCCCATCCACTGTGTATAATCAAAATCATAAAACCAGTCTTTTTTAAGGCTGGGTAGTTTTATTTCCTGTTTGTCTGCGATGTTTGGGATATCAATCTCCATTAATTGAAGCAGCTGTAATTCTTGCAAAGAACCTGCATTGGCCAATACTTCTAATAGTGCAAGTGATATACTTTCGCTGGTATAAATAACCGGTATCCCTGGCGGGTTCCATCGCCCGCCATTCACCCGGGCACCTGTTCCGGAAAGCTCACGGGCAAATTTCCGATGGGCAAATCTGTAAACGATCATGTATATACCCCGTATTGGATTCGGCTGATTTGATTGATCACTTCCTGGATACCTCTATCAGAAAAAAGCGATTCGAAATTGAGTGATTGCCCTAAAACCTGTTTTTCTTTTTTTAACCAGCGATAAAAAGTATCCGCATCCGTAAAAGTTTCAAGGCCAAGCTCAATCATTTCCTGCAAAAGCAGGATACGATCTGTGTAGATACCATCGAAAGAAGAGTTGTTTTTGGCATATCGCTGTAGTGTTCTTTCTGAGAGGTGAAGCATACTGGCCCACTCAATCTGTGTAAATGGAACTAAGTCAGCTATTTTTTTTAATTTTTTATAGGTAAAATCTGCAACGGCAACAGTTTTTTTTATAGACAGATAGCTGGTTTCAGGCTCTTCAACCTTTGATGGCTTTACTTTGCCCTGTGTATATTTTTGTATTTTTGCCATATCCGTCTTTTGTCGTACAAATATATGACTTTTGTCTTAACTACCCTTATTTCTCCCTCTTTTTTACCTTTTTTTGCTTTCGTGGAATAATAAGATAGATTTGTTCTCATAATGAACTAGTTATGAAAGGTGAGTACAGTCAGGTCAGGGCTATGTTGGCAATTACCAAAGGGAGTTTACGGGCTATTTTCCGGAGCCCTTCAGCCGTTGTTTTCAGCATTGCTTTCCCATTGATCTTTATTTTGGTCTTTGGCTTTATTGGAAATGGTGGCCGGATTTCCCTGAATGTAGCTTTCAACAGGAATGCCGATACGACTAACCCCATTTATCCTGTTATTAAAAGTATTGCCGGCATCCATGTAGTAAAGAAAACCGATATTGAATTGCGTGAAGACCTTGAAAAAGGCAGAATTACAGCCATCATTGATATCCAGAAATCCGGATTGAACAATCCACCTTATAAAATCAGCCTTACCAGTTCGGAAGCTGTAAATCCACAAAACATACAGGTATTGCAGTCAATCCTGAATGCCGTGGTAGCCGGGATCAACCAAAAAAATTATGTGGGCTCACCCACCATCGCCATGATCAGCAACACGGTAGAAAAAATTCCTGGCCGTATTTACCGGACAATTGATTTTATTTTACCCGGGCAATTAGGATTTTCATTATTAAGTTCCGGCGTTTTTGGCGTGGCATTTCTATTCTTCAACCTGCGGCAGCAATTGGTATTAAAACGCTTTTATGCAACACCGATCAAGCGGTCTTATATTATTTTAGGAGAAGCCCTCAGCCGCGTGATTTTTCAAATGATGACTGCGATTATCATCATAGGAGTAGGGCATTTTATTTTCAAATTCACTTTGGTAAATGGTATCCAGACATTCTTATCCATCATGTTGCTAAGCTTTGTGGCGTTGATATTATTTATGGGCTTTGGGTTTATCGTAAGCAGTGTGGCAAAAAATGAAAGTACCATTCCGCCGTTTGCCAACCTGATTACGTTACCACAGTTCTTATTGGCCGGCACTTTCTTTTCTATCGAAGCATTCCCGTCCTGGCTGCAACCCATTTGTAAAATATTGCCCCTTACACATTTTAATAATGCCATGCGTAATATTGCATTTGAAGGAGCCAGTTTAGCCAGCTGCTGGAAAGAACTGGGCATACTGGGTATCTGGACAGTTATTGTTTATTTAGTGGCTTTTAAAACCTTTAAGTGGGAGTAATGTATGAAACTGATTAAATTAGGTATTATCAGTATAGTGATACTTTTTGTACTCACTAGTTTGATAGGAGCTTTATTGCCGTCAACCGTTCTGGTTTCAAGGGCAGTGAATATAAACGGGCCTAAGGATTCGATCATGCCTTATATAAATAATATAGAACAGTGGAAGCACTGGATAGAAGGGATGGATAAGCCGGAAGTAGTTATTCATTCGCCTGTAAATGCAGCGTTAGGCAGAACTACTGTAAATATTACGATTGTTTCAGACTCCACTGTGGTTTCTTCATGGACAGGGATGAGTGGGAATACGCAAACGTCCACCATGCGTTTAATCGGCGAGCCGGAACAAAAACTCACTGTCGTTCAATGGCAATTTGTGCAGCAAATAAAATGGTACCCCTGGGAAAAATTAGGTTCCATGATGAACGATAAAATACTGGGCACTATGATGGAAAAAAACCTGAATACCCTTAAGTCTGTCATAGAAAAAAATAAGTCATCTTAAATTCCGTTTACTTTCAATTGTGCAAGCAGTTTTTTTATGCATGAATAAATATGGTGTAATTCATCTTCAGTAATGCAATAGGGTGGCATAATATAAACGCTGTTACCCAATGGCCGCAGATAAACCCCCTCTTCCATGGCCAGTTGGCTGAAAATACTGCTGATAGTATTCAGGTACTCGTCGTCCCCCTGCATAATTTCGAATGCCAGTATCGTACCTAAAAATCTAAGGTCCTTTATCGGGTAGCTGCCCGCTTCCAGTTCAGCCGAAAATTTCTTATTAGATTCACTGATCCATTTGATTTTTTGCAGGGAGGTTTCTTTTTCCAATAAATCAAGACTGGCCAATGCAGCAGTGCAGGCCAAAGGATTGGCTGTGAAAGAATGACCGTGAAAAAAAGTTTTGTATTTATCATCATCCATGTATGCCTGGTAAATCCTGTCGGTGCAGGCTGTAACACCTAATGCCATAGTGCCACCTGTTAGCCCTTTACTCAGGCAAATGATATCCGGCTTGTTTTGTATGTATTCGCTCGCAAAGAATTTAGCCGTTCTGCCAAAGCCTGTCATTACCTCGTCGGCAATACAAATAATGTCGGCCAGTTTCACCGTATTCAGTAATTCATTCATCAGGTAACCATCATACATTTTCATGCCACCCGCACCCTGTACCAGGGGCTCATAAATAAATGCGGCAATTTCTGTGCTATGCTGGTGGATGATCGCTTTTATTCCATCAAGCGTATCTTTATTAGGCGTATCAATAAAAATCACTTCAAATAACAGGTTGTGGAATGCCAGTGTAAAAACACTTCTGTCACTTACACTCATGGCACCGAATGTATCGCCATGATAAGCGTTTTTAAAAGCAAGTATTTTCCGGCGTTTGGTTTCTCCTTTATTCCACCAATATTGAATAGACATTTTTAAAGCAACTTCTGTTGCGGTAGAACCATTGTCGCTATAGAATATCCGCGTAAAATTTCCCGGAAGCAATGGTAATAATCTTTCGGCCAAACGAACGGCAGGTTCATGTGTAAACCCCGCAAAGATCACCTGCTCTAATTGTAGGGCCTGCTGATATAATTTTTCAGCGATATATGGATTCGCATGACCATGCAGCGTAACCCACCAGCTGCTGATAGCATCTATATAAGTTTTGCCATCTTCTGCAAATAGTAAACTGCCTTTGCCTCTTACAATGGGTATTGGCAATGGCCTGTTCTTTTGTTGCGTAAACGGGTGCCATATTACCTGTTGATCTCTTTCAGCTAAACTCATGGGACAAATGTAAAGGCGATATAGGTAAGGATCAACATTCGGAATGGTAGTTTTACGGGTTGAATTTTATTTTACGCAAATGCAACGGCTGAGAATAAGTAAGTGTCAAAGTAACGAACCCACAGTATGGATGACCATCAGAAACTGGTAAAAGATTGTTTAAAAAATAATGCTATTGCCCAGAAACAACTGTATGACCTGTTTTCCGGTAATATGCTGGGTATTTGTTATAGGTACACCAAAAGCCTGAATGATGCCCAAGAGGTAATGCAACAGGGATTTATTAAGGTTTTCCAGAACCTGCATCAATACAAAATGCAGGGCGAACTGGGTGCCTGGATCAGGCGGATTATGGTAAATACCGCTATTAATTACCTTAAACGCAAACCCCGTTACCAATTAGATCTGGGTTTTGAAAACAGCCACCTGCACCCGGTTGCCAATGCTGAGCCAGAGATAAAATTGAATATGAAAGACCTCTTGAACCTGATAAGGCAATTGCCACCAGGCTACCAAACCATTTTTAACCTGTACGCTGTTGAGGGGTATACGCATGTTGAGATAGCTAAACTACTGGGTATTAATGAAGGTACTAGCCGCTCGCAATATGCCAGGGCAAGGGCTTTGCTGATTAATTGGCTGGAGAAGTATTCTGTAAACGAAAAAAAAGATAGGTATGGCCGATAAATCATTTGAACAGGGTGTAAAAGAGCAGTTGGCGGATTTGCAGATGCAGCCGCATGCCGCTGTATGGCTTGAGGTGGAGGCCGCTCTACACAAAGAAAGGCAGCGGCGTTGGCTAATCTGGCTTTTCTTATTGTTGGCCGCAAGCAGCGGGGCCTCTTTTTGGGCATATTATCAGTTTAACAAAACGGAACAGCAAATAAATAAAGTATATCCTAAAAAAATACTACCAAAATCTACAGAAACTGCGAAAGAAAAACTGGTTACTATTTATAACAATATTGAAACAACTCAAATAATCAAACCAAAAAAGGGATTTATGCAGAGTAAGAATTTAGTGATTGATAAAAAAAATGAATATAACTCAAGTAACAAGCCTATCATTCATGAGCGGGGGAAACATACTGGAAAGTTAATAGTGCGCATTGAAAATGATACTGTTCTAGGATATAATAATTCAGCCTTGCGCGGCCAAACTTCATTACAAATGGATGAGTTAGGTGATAGTAAGTTGAAAGGAGTAAATAATACGCGGGAAATTGTTGAAACAACAACAACTACTTATATCGATACTGCATCAATAACCACTAAACGCCAAACGATAGAAAAAATAGTGGTGCCTGCAACGGCTGATACTGCATTACCCATACCGTTACTTACAGTTAAAAACAAAAAATCAAATAAATGGCAATTGGGTATTTCGCTTGATGCAGGCGTAAGTGGCATACGGAACTCACTAGGTAAGCTCGTTGCCAGCCTCTTTGATTATGCAGGAAACCCATCTAATATTAATTTTTCCGGAAACCTTCAATTCCAATCTAGCAATACAATACCGGTTATAAAAGATGCTTTTTCATTCGGAGTGCAGCTACAACTAACCAAACCAATCAGCAAAAAAAATAGTTTGGGTATATCGGTGGGGTATTCATTATTTCAAACCGGTACAAGTGTGGGCCGCAGAATAGACAGTACTATGTACTTCAGCGGGTTACAGCGCTATAATACCAACGGTTATTATTATAACAGCACCGACAGTTTGCGTTATACAAATCAATATCATTTCCTGCGGGCGGGGGTTGATCTGTACACGCCTTTTCGGTTGTTCAAAAGAGTTCAGTTAAGATGGCAGTTAGGCACAGGAATTAATATGATGGTTGCTACGAATGGCCTCCATTTTGATGCTATTAACGGGCGTTTGTTCAGAAACAGTTCTTTAGTGACAAAAGTACAAACCCATTTTTCAACTGGCTTTGATATTGCGGTTGGTAAACGATCTTTCTTGTATATAGGCCCGCATTGGCTATATTTTATCAGCAATCTTTCAAAAGAACCCGTCACTAATCAACATTTATTCTTATCCGCCGTAAAGGCCACGCTCATTCTTGCCAAAAAGAAAAAATAAGGATGCAACGGTAAGCAATTTGCCTGTGTCAATATAAAAAAGCAACTAGTATGAAACGTTTATTTCTTCCCATGGTTAGTGTTCTATTATTGTTGTCGGCATGTATTAAAGATACGGTTACTGAACACTACACTTTTTACAGGCCTGTTTACAGGACACGTGATGAAATTAAAAACAATATCAAAAGCAACATACCCCTTGCTATACAACAGCCGGGTAAAATCGTTACTAAGGATCATTATGTTTTTCTGAATGAAGTAAATAAAGGGATACATGTAATAGACATTACTAACCCTGCAAAGCCTCTAAATATCGCATTTATAGACATACCCGGTTGTATTGACCTTGCCATCAAAGATACTTATTTATACGCGGATTGTTATACAGACCTGGTCACATTGGATATCAGTGACCCTTTGCATGTGGTAGTAAAACAATTTTTGAATGGGGTTTTCCCGCACAGGTATTACCAGGGGTTTGTAGCGGATACTTCAAAAGTGATTAAAGAATGGGTACGGGTGGATACCGCTGTTAGTAAAAGGTTCAGCAGTACGCTAACGCATCCGGTAAACAGGGATAGCCAAAGCCTGGCTTTCTTATCTATTTCCAGTTATGCTGGTGGTTCTCTATCCGGTTATTCTGTTTCTTCCGGAGGTGTAGGGGTTGCTGGCTCGCTGGCAAGGTTTGCCTTGATAGATAACCGGATGTACACTGTTAGTCACAACGACCTGAAAGTGTTTACTATTGCCGCGCCCGCCTCACCTTTTTTTGTGTCGTCCGTATCGCTTCAACAGGGGAATATAGAAACAATCTTTCCGTATAAAAATAAATTATTTATCGGGTCACAGTCTGGTATGTTTATTTTTGATGTTTCCAACCCGGATCAACCTCAAAAAAGCAGCCAGTTCACACATGCCCGTTCCTGTGACCCCGTTATTGCTGATGATAAATATGCTTACGTAACGTTGTTTGGCGGATCGTTCTGCGGTGGGTTTAGTAACCAACTCGATGTAATTGATATCCGTAACCTTAATAATCCCTTTCTGGTTAAGTCATACAACCTTACCTCCCCAAGGGGTTTGTCAAAAGACGGGAACCTCTTACTTATTTGTGATGGAAAGGATGGGCTCAAAATATTTGATGCAGGCAATGCTTCCCAGGTATCGCTTATTAGGCAGGTAGGAGGTTTTGAAGCCAGCGATGTAATAGCGATACAAGGACTTGCCATTGTGGTAGCCAAAGATGGCCTTTACTTAATAGATTATTCCAATGCCGGCAATGCTTCAGTGATTAGTAAAATACAAATTGATCAAAATAAATAATTATGAAAATTTGTGTGATATTATTATTATTGTTGCTGATGACCACCGCAATTACAGCACAATTGGATAGGGCTAAAACTGGGTATTACCTGATCCCTCAAATTGCACTTTTGAATGGAGATAATTTGGTCAGTGCACAGGTGCAGCTAACAGGTGGTATTGAAAAAAAAGGGTGGGGCATTGGCATCGGTGCCGCTATTGATTATTATAAAGTGAGAACGGTACCGTTATTTGCAGACCTTCGGACTTATTTTGGAAAGCAGCGTTTATTATTTTCCTATCTAAACCTTGGTGGTAACATTGCCTGGCCGCTTGAATCACAAGTAAGCTATCAGTGGCAGCCCGGGGGTTACAGGCAGGGTAGTTTTAGTAATGGTTTATATACCGATCTGGGTATCGGGTATGCGTTTCATGGAAAAAATAATAGGGGGTTGGTTATGAGCCTCGGATATTCTATAAAAACAATCTCTGAAACTTATCAGGAAGCTGTTTACAGGGATTTCCCTCCCTATATCAGGGAATTGTATGACAGAAAACTTACTTATCAATTGAATAACGTCGTATTGCGGTGTGGGTTCAGGTTTTGATAAGGATATAGCTATTTGTTGTTTCAACCAACCTGTTGCTGTTAATAGCATTTGCCATGCGCTCAATGTATTTATCTTCTTTTTTTATCCATAGACCCAATCGTTATATTTTTTTGATCGGCTTCCAAAAAATTATGAAAATATTCAAAAGCACCCGGTTCATCTCTAAGACACTCAATAAACCCAATGGGTATTTGAATGGGATTATGATAGGCAAGCAGGATGGCTTCCACCTAATTGCCTTCCTGTTTCCTGATTATTTTTCTGATGGTAACTTTAATCGATAAAATAAACCAACGTTACACATTGGGGCCTGAGGCAATTATTTATTTCAAAAATATCAATTAGTACTTTCACTTTTAGGTAACGAAAAGATATTTTTTTGCAGGTAAAATATCAGGTATTCGTGTATAAATCCAGACATACTTCCTCTGGAAATTTTTCTCATTTATTTTTTTGCATTAGCAGCTTTTCCATCAGGATGATTGAATAAAAGAAAGATTACGCTGGATACCTTGAAACCCGCTGCGTGTTAGTGGGGATTTGCCAAATATTTTTTTGAACGCGCCCTCACTCATGGCTTCCCATTCTTTGGTAGAAAGGTTCAATATTTCAGGAATAGGCGTAAAATGAAGTTCTGAATGGGGCGAACTGAAGCGGTTCCATGGGCAAACATCCTGACAAACATCGCAACCAAATAACCAGTTATCAAATTTTCCTTTCATTTCGCTGGGTATCAAAGCATCTTTTAATTCGATTGTAAAATAGCTGATGCATTTACTGCCATCAACCACTTTATTATCCAGTATGGCATCGGTAGGACAGGCATCAATACATTTTCGGCAGGTTCCACAAAAGTCTTTGGCAAAAGGATCATCGTAATCCAGTTTAATATCAACAATCAGTGTCGCAATAAAATAAAATGAGCCGCTTTCTTTGGTAATCAGGTTACCATTCTTGCCAATCCACCCGGCACCGGTTTTAGTGGCCCATGACCTTTCTAATACGGGCGCTGAATCAACAAAACCACGACCATTAATTTCACCAATATTTTCATTGAGGATAGACAAAAATGTTTTGAGTTTAGACCGGATTACTTCATGGTAATCTTCACCAAAAGCGTATTTGGAAATATGTGGGGTACCAACAGCCTGTTGCCTGGCAGGATAATAATTTTGTAAGAGTGTAATAACTGATTTGGCACCAGGTACCAGTTTACGCGGATCAATCCGAAGGTCAAAATGATTTTCCATGTATTGCATACCACCTTGCCGATTTTGGTTTAACCAGGCCTCTAATCGCCTGGCATCATCATCCAATTGTTCAGCTTTGGCAATGCCGCAATGCGAAAAGCCCAACTGTTGGGCAGTCTGTTTGATAAAGGAGGTATTTTTACTGAAAGTCAATTCGTGTTTTAAATAGAGTTATTTACATGTGGAAGGTATTACTTCATCAATTACCCGTTTTATATCCATATACACTTCTTTTTTTTCTTCACCCAATATTCCTTTGGTGAAAAAAATACAGGCATATTGCCTGCAGTTGTCAATGAATGGATAGGTACCGAATAAACCAGGGCTTGATATTACGATGGCTTTTCCATTTTCATCTGTTTCCTGTATCCATTCACCAAAACCATAATTATAACCTTGCGCAACCTTAGGTGCATATTTAATCATGGCAGAGGTGGTTTGGGCCGTTTGCATATCAGCAATGGCTTTTTCACTCAATATCTGCTTGCCATTGAACATTCCTTTGTTCAGTATCATGGATAAGAAATTCATATAATCACTGGCAGTAGAAATGGCCCCGCCCGATGGGTTTACAGCAGTAAAACTGGAGAAACTGGTATTGCGCATCATTAGTGGCCGGGTAATGCGCTCCTGCATCAACTGATCGAAACTCCTTCTCGCCAATACTTCCAATATCCGGCCAGCAATGTTTAAACCAATATTGCTGTAACGAAATTCTAGTCCGGGGGTTGATTCAATTTCTTTTTTAGAAGCAAAATCATCTACTTCCTCTTCCAGTGTGTTGAATTTTTTCCTGCTCAGTAAACTCAATAATTTTATGGGTTCAGATTCAATACCGGTTAAATGTGATAAGCATTGCCTGATGGTAATATACCCCTTCGAATATTTGGTGAAAATAGGAAGGTACTTACTCACTTTATCGTCCAGCGATAGCTTGCCCTGGTCTACAAAACTCATGACCAAAGCAGCAGTGAGCCATTTACTGCAACTGGCTATCGGGGCCTGTGTTTTGGCAGTAAATTCACCAAGGGCCTTGGTATAAACGATTTTTCCATCTTTATAAATCAATGCCACCGCATTGCCGCCTAACTCCTTTTTTGCCGCTTCCATTTTTTTATCTACTCCTGAGAAGTCAGTTTGCGAATTGGCTAACTGAAAGAATAGCATGAAAAGCAATGCTGTACTGACTTTTGCGCAGGTAAATCCTTTTTTTACAGACATATTTTCCGAATTTATGTATTGGAGTGAGGTTTGCAACCAAGTTTAAAGTTATTTGAAAATTTGTAGTCATCCATAGAATTGAATGGTACTTTTTAACGGATAAGGACTTTAACTTTCTATAAGTTGAATAACGATAAAAAGTATACATCTTTCATTTAGCGGAGGAGAGGCAGCGGTAAATAAAGCCTATTTGATCAGTATTTAAAAGCAGAACTGCAAATTGTATAAACTAATATATCCCTAAATAAACCATATGAATCTAAACAATTATACCATTAAAGCACAGGAAACCATCCAGGCGGCACAACAGGTGGCATTTAACAACGGTAACCCGAATATGGAAACCAATCACCTGTTAAAAGCATTATTGGCTGATAAGGATAGTCCTGTAGAATTTCTTTTAAAAAGGAATAATGTCAACACTGTTTTTACTGAAACTAAAGTAGACGAAAGCATTGCCAAGTTACCAAAAATACAAACTGGTGAACCCGCACAAAATGTGAGTAGGGATTTGAATACTGTTTTCCTGAAAGCCAATACTGTATTGAAAGAATTTAAAGACGAATTTATCAGTACAGAGCATTTGTTACTCGCCTTGCTTCAGGTAAATGATGATACAGCGAAAACCTTAAAAGCAGCAGGACTTACAGAGAAGGGATTAATCACTGCTATCAAGGACCTGCGGAAAGGCGATACCATTCAATCGCAAACCCAGGAAACGCAATTAAACATGCTGAATAAGTTTGCTAAAAATTTAAATGAACTGGCAAGACAGGGAAAACTGGATCCTGTTATCGGGCGTGATGAAGAGATACGAAGAACATTACACATTTTAACCCGCCGTACCAAGAACAACCCGATACTGGTAGGTGAACCCGGTGTAGGTAAAACAGCTATTGTTGAAGGCTTGGCCATGCGGATTATTAATGGTGATGTACCCGATAATTTAAAATCGAAGACCATTTTCGCTTTGGATATGGGCCAGTTGATTGCCGGAGCAAAATACAAAGGAGAATTTGAAGAACGTTTAAAAGGAGTAGTGAAAGAAGTAGCAACCAGTGACGGCGAGATCATTTTGTTTATTGATGAGATACATACCCTGATCGGCGCAGGTGGTGGTGAAGGTGCGATGGATGCCGCCAATATTTTAAAACCCGCCCTTGCTCGTGGTGAACTGAGAGCGATTGGTGCCACCACACTCAATGAATACCAGAAATATTTTGAAAAAGACAAGGCATTGGAACGCCGTTTTCAGAAGGTGATGATCAATGAACCCAGTATAGAAGATGCGGTGTCTATTTTACGCGGTTTGAAAGACCGGTACGAAACACACCACCATGTTCGTATTAAAGATGAAGCGATTATTGCAGCGGTAGAATTATCAAGCCGGTATATGACAGATCGTTTCCTGCCTGATAAAGCGATTGACCTGATAGATGAAAGTGCGGCCAAACTTCGACTCGAAATGAATTCAATGCCGGAGGAACTGGATAAACTGGAAAGGCAAATCCGTCAACTGGAAATTGAGCGGGAAGCTATTAAACGTGAGAATGACGAAAGCAAATTGAAAGAACTCAATATAGAGATCAGTAACCAGTCTGTTGAAAGGGATACGCTGAAATCAAAATGGAAACAGGAAAAAGAACTGGTAGAAAAAGTGCAAACTGCCAAAGCTGCTATTGAAGAACTTAAACACGAGGCAGAGCAGGCCGAACGTAATGGTGAATATGGTAAAGTAGCTGAAATACGTTATGGTAAGATAAAAGAACAGGAAGAACTGATTGACCAGGTAACTAATCAGATTGATAGTTCTACCGATAAGCGGTTATTAAAAGAAGAAGTGGATGCAGAAGATATTGCAGAAAATGTTGCCAAAGCAACCGGTATCCCTGTTTCTAAAATGTTGCAGGGCGAAAGAGAAAAATTATTACATCTCGAAGATGAATTACATAATAAAGTAATTGGCCAGGAAGAAGCAATCACTGCGGTAGCCGATGCCATCCGCAGGAGCCGCGCAGGCTTGCAGGACCCCAAAAAGCCGATTGGTTCATTTATTTTCTTAGGTACAACGGGTGTAGGTAAAACAGAACTGGCCAAAGCATTGGCAGAATACCTGTTTGATGACGAAGCTATGATGACGCGTATTGATATGAGTGAGTACCAGGAAAAGCATACCGTATCGCGCTTAATAGGTGCCCCTCCTGGTTATGTTGGTTATGATGAAGGTGGACAGTTAACCGAAGCCGTTCGCCGAAAGCCCTATAGTGTAGTACTATTAGATGAAATTGAAAAAGCCCACCCAGATGTATGGAACATTTTATTGCAGGTACTGGATGATGGCCGCTTAACAGATAACAAAGGCCGCGTGGTGAATTTTAAGAATACGATCATTATCATGACTAGTAATATCGGCAGCCATCTTATACAGGATGCATTTGAAAATGTGAATGAGAATAATGTAGAAGAAGTAACCGACAAGGCTAAAGTAGAAGTAATGAACCTGCTACGTCAGACTATCCGACCGGAATTTTTAAACAGGGTAGATGAGATCATCATGTTCAGCCCTTTGATGAAGAAGCAGATCATGGGAATAGTGAAGATCCAGTTAGACCTATTAAAGCATTTGGTAGCAGAAAACGGGATAATGCTCACGTATAGTGAATACCTTCTGGCATTTCTTACCGAACAGGGTTACGACCCTCAATTTGGTGCAAGACCGTTAAAAAGATTGATACAGAAACAAATTGTCAATGCTTTAAGTAAAAGGATACTGGCAGGCGATATAGATAAAACCAAACCTGTATTGGTAGATGTATTTGACGGGATTGTAGTGTTTAGAAATGAGGAAGACGGAGTAAAATGAAAGGTGAATAGTAAGTAGTGAGTTAGAGTCTAAACGCCGGGACAAAGTTTAGGAGAAACCCTAAGTAAAAGGCCAGTAGGTAAGCAATCTATAAAAGGAACAAGGAACAATGCCTGTCAAAATACTTTTACATCCATCATTCCTTGTTCAATATCCGGTATTCAATCCCCAGGTGATCAGCTTCCTCTTGATCCACCGGTCTTAATCGGTTTTTTATTTGCGCCGCCGGCTGCTTTGGCTCCGGGTTTGGCAATGAATTTAGAACCCTGCGCCATGCCTTTGGGGCCTTTGCTGCCGGGTTTGCCGCTGTTTTTATTGTTTACGGGTAGTGACATATTTTTTTATTTATCGGTTTATAATCAGGGTGTTAAGGTAAACAGTTTTTGTTTATTCGCCAATTTTGAAACTTGCCTGTAGCAAAAGGCTAATAGCTAAAAGCATATCTTGGCCATACAACTGAACACAAATCCTCTGCTATGGGTAAAGGGAGATTAGAAGCATTCAGTGATGGCGTGCTTGCCCTCATCATCACCATCATGGTATTGGAAATGAAAGTGCCGCATGGAGATGACCTGGCTGCGCTGAAGCCTTTATTCCCGGTGTTTCTCAGTTATATTCTCAGTTTTATCTATATCGGTATTTATTGGAATAACCACCATCACCTGATGCATGCCGCACACAAAATCAATGGCAAAGTAATGTGGGCCAATAATCATTTACTTTTCTGGTTATCGCTCATGCCTTTTACTTCCGGTTGGATGGGAGAGAACCATTTTACGGCTTTACCCACCGCTTTATTCGGCTTTGTATTAATGATGGTGGGTATGGCTTATTATATTCTTGCTCAATGCCTGGTTAGTTTACATGGAGCGGATTCAATACTTGGGAAAGCAGTTGGTAACGATGTAAAAGGCAAAATTTCTGTGGTGATTTATGCTGTTGCCATTATACTGTCACGGTTCAATGGGAAGGCCAGCCTGGGTTTGTACGCACTGGTAGCCATTATCTGGTTTATTCCCGACAGGAGAATTGAAAAAATAATAATAGAAGAACCAACAAAGTAAACCTCCTGTGCACCTCTTCAATCTCCTTGCTCTCCGTGTTGAAAATCATTACTAAAGCTATTGTGGTGTTTTTTAACACGGAGCACGGTGGCAAATAGAGAAGGAGTTAATCCAGGCGTTTCATTAATTCGTCGTCTATCTTTTTGAATAAATGGTAAGGCTTATACACCCGCCATTCAGGCAGTTCCATCAATTCGATGTAGTAGTTGAGTTTTTTCTTTTTAAAATCCTGCTGCGTGGCTTCGGGCATATTCAGTGCAACGATCCAGCCATTTTCTTCGCTTACTTCTTCATACCATTCCTGGTAATATTCTTTATCACTACTGTGGAAATTCAGTACATTTTCTGCTATGAGGATGTATTTATA
>JAYTOS010000054.1:0-1808 GCA_043747705.1 Bacteroidota bacterium | reverse complement strand
TTTTTGATAAAAGAATACAAAGAAGTCAAAACCGATGAGCCCAATGGAACTCTGGTTGTGTTTACCCCCGACGATACCATTTTCCGGAATTTTCACTATCTACATGAATACTTAGACAACCAGTTGTGGAATTACTGCTACCTGAATGCGGGACTGGCCATGCATTTTAACGGTAAGAAGTATGTGAGTAAAAATGGTTTGCTTGATCTTTTGCAACGCAAGACCAATCCTGATGAACTGCGTTACCCTATTATTCATTTGAAGGGCGAAGATATTGAGGTAGCCTTATCGCATAATACTGATTATGGTGAGGATATTTTTTCTTTCGTGAATGGCCAATATACTACGCAAGGTGGTACGCACCAGCAGGCATTCAGGGAAGCTTATGTAAAAACGATCCGTGATTTTTATAAGAAAGATTATGAAGCATCGGATATACGCACCAGTATTGTAGCCGCTGTTTCGGTAAGGGTGCAGGAGCCGGTATTTGAAAGCCAGACCAAAACCAAACTGGGCTCTCAAAACGTGAGCGAAGGCGGGCCAAGCATGAAAAATTTTGTGCAGGATTTCCTGTCCAAGGAGCTGGATAATTTCTTACACCGTAATCCGGCAGTAGCTGATGCATTAAAAAAACGTATCGAACAAAATGAAAGGGAACGTAAAGAACTGGCAGGCATAAAAAAATTAGCCAATGAACGTGCCAAAAAAGCAAACCTGCATAATAAAAAACTGCGCGATTGCCGGATTCACCTGAACGATGAGGCACCCGCTAAAAACAAAGGCGAGTTTATTGTCTTGCAGAGTAATGCTACCATTTTTATTACGGAAGGAGATAGTGCCAGTGGCAGTATTACCAAATCGCGAAATGTGGATTCGCAGGCTGTTTTCAGCCTGCGTGGTAAGCCGCTGAACTGCTTTGGACTGACCAAAAAAGTGGTGTATGAAAATGAGGAATTTAATTTACTGCAACATGCTTTGAATATTGAAGATGGATTGGAAGGGTTACGATATAATAATATTGTAATTGCCACTGATGCCGATGTGGATGGTATGCATATACGGTTATTGATGATGACCTTTTTTCTGAATTTCTTTCCCGACCTGGTAAAACGTGGGCATGTATATATCCTGGAAACCCCTTTATTCCGGGTACGCAACAAGCAGGAAACGATTTATTGTTATGATGAAACGGAGAAACAGGCTGCTGTGAAAAAACTGGGCAGCAAACCAGAGATCACCCGGTTTAAAGGGTTGGGTGAAATTTCGCCTGACGAATTTGGACGTTTTATCGGGCAGGATATACGTTTACAACCCGTGATATTAGAGCAGGGCGATCATATACAAAACCTGTTGGAATATTATATGGGCAAGAATACAATGGAGCGACAGGAGTTTATCATCAATAATTTGAAGGTGGAACTGGATATGGTAGAGAGTTGAGCACTTGGTTGTAATTACGAATTAATAATTACGAGTTATTAATTACGAATTACGGGTGTATACGTACGCTAAATAATTGATGACAAATAATAAATTCGTAATTCGTAATTAATAATTCGTAATTAAACATGATTCATATAGTTTTTGAACAATCAAACGTAGAGGCCTTACAAAAGGCAATAGAACTGGACGAAAGTTTGCAGGGTAATATTATAGAAATTAAAGACGATTTCGCGGTTGGGCCACTGGAGGATATGTATGGAACGGCCGGTTACCAGCAAAGACGCGACTGGTGGAAAACCTTATTGGAATTTTCGCCTTATACGGAACAGCTGAATATTGTAGATGATAAACTGACCGTTCATAAC
>JAYTOS010000053.1:0-1083 GCA_043747705.1 Bacteroidota bacterium | reverse complement strand
GCAAGCAGTGAATACAAATGAGCATCGGATTCAATTGCATTTATCTGCCGCAAAATTACCTGGCTGTGCGTCCATGTAAGTTCCAGCACACGGTTAGATAAATGCTGCTCCTGGTATTTATCTACAAGGTGATTACAGATCTCTTTCGTTTCTGCCATGCCGGAAATAATATCTACTTTAACTGATTCATTACCTTCTAAAATAATGCGGTATTGTATAGAAACAATTGGGTCTAAAACAGATCCATCAGTACCCGACAAACCATTGGAGTGCTGCATTACATTTGGTCTGCTTAATGTGTTTCCTCTGCCTGTAAATTTTTCACGGTCAGTTTCGTAAGAAACATTTACAATCTCTGCGCCATTTACTTTCATAAGGTGAAACATCCACGCTGTTTTTTCATCTGTTGAGCGTGGCCTTCGGGTACACAGAATTGCATTGCGTTGTTCATTAATTTCTGTCTGTACAAACAGATTACTAAATGCCGGATGAGCTTCATCTGCGGCAGCGCTTGCAAGCACTACTTCTGCATAGCCTGTTATTTCCAGTATTCTTTTTTTGCGGGAACGGTTGGTTATGTGTATTCTTCTTAATTCAATATCATCTTCCGGCGATACTACAATTTCGGTATGCGTTTCCAGTGAAAAATCTCTGCGGCGAAATTCTGCCCTTCCTTCTGAAAATACGGCTTCATAATTTTCACCTTGTTGCAGTGTTGGCTGGTAAGCAGAAGACCAGAAAAGATTGCTTTCCATATCTCTTATGTAACAGAAACTTCCAAAATTATCACAACTGATATCTTCCCGCCAGCGGGTAACTGCAATATTTTTCCATTTGCTGTAACCACCGCCTGCATTGGTTATCATAACATGGTAGCGACCATTTGACAACAATTGAATTTCTGGAATAACAGTGTTGGGCGTATTAATAACCCTTATAGACTGGTCGTTGCCTGATATAATACTTGCATCTCCTGCATGCACACTCGGCGAATAAAATGTGCTGATGCGTGGTATTCTTTCCTGTAATAATAAAAGGGCAGATTTTAAATGAACCTCTGATTCAAATCTTTTTTGCATAGGT
>JAYTOS010000052.1:0-2163 GCA_043747705.1 Bacteroidota bacterium | reverse complement strand
GCGGCTGAGCAAGGCACTGTTCACTTCAAAGGAAGGATTCTCTGTAGTGGCGCCTATCAACGTAATAATTCCTTTTTCAACAGCCCCAAGCAAAGCATCCTGCTGGCCTTTGTTGAAACGGTGGATCTCATCAATAAATAAAATGGTACCGGTATGCTGTTTGGCTTCTTCTATTACTTCGCGTACTTCTTTTACCCCGCTGCTGATAGCACTGAGCTGAAAATAAGGCACCTGTAAAGCATGGGCAATGATATTGGCTATGGTAGTCTTACCAACTCCGGGCGGCCCCCATAAAATTATAGATGGTATCCTGCCCTGCTCAATAGAGGTTCTTAAAATACTTCCTTTGCCGGTAAGGTGTTCCTGACCTACCAGGTCGTCCAGCGTTTCAGGACGTATTCTTTCTGCTAATGGGGTACTGCTGTTCACACCTGAAAATTACAGAAAATTCGGAAGCGAGATAGCAAAAACTAAAGGGAGAAAAAATGCCTTTAGGTCAGGTATAATGGAGAAGAATTATGAATATTACTTATTCAATAGTATATCACACTATCGGCTCCTGAAACAAATGCTTGTACAGTTTCATTAGCTTGAAATTAAGAATGATATGTGTTAACAGGATCACACTTACAAAAAGCATAAACCAGGCTGCAAGCTTCATCATCTTTATAAAGAGTTCGATATTGAGCATAGGAGGCACGTTTACTTGTTTCTCAAGTATTTCGGTCAGTGCCTGGCGCAACATGATATCGCTCATAAAAAATATGGTCAGGGTATTCAGCAAAAGCATAATGCCCATAAAAGCAGATACAAAAGCATTTACCCTAATCCAGTCGCGTAAAGAAGGTTTGCAGGGTTTGTTGATATCAATACTTTTTGTGAGGAAACGCAGGCTTGCAAAAGTATAAATGACAAAAGCCGCCAGAATAAAGACAGGTAATAGCATGGCCGGATTTGCCAATGCCGTGGCTAACATCAGAAAATCTATCACTCCGAAAATAGAAGCAAGGGGTAATAAAATAAAGGTAAGTATGCGGAAGAGGGTTAGTTGGTTCATTGGGCTTCAGCGGGATTATTGTTGTTGCTGCCCGGCAAATGTATCACTAAAAATTTCAATAGGTTCAATCGATAAGCGGTTTTCTAATAATGTTAAGGTGTAAAAAAAAACAGGGGGCATTGTGAAAGAAAGGCCCTGAATTTCATACTAACTATACATAATTTGATTATGTATTTAAATATTATGTATTTTCGAAAAATGAAGAAGTCCACTTTATACAAAGGGTGCCTGGAACCTATCATCATGCGGTTGTTAAAAGACAACGGCAGAATGTATGGCTACCAGATTACCCGAATGGTAAAAGAGATAACAAAAGGGGAATTGAGTATAACAGAAGGCGCCTTATACCCATTGCTTCACAGGCTTGAAGAGCAGGGTGTGGTTGAAACGGAAATAGAAAACATAGGTAACAGGGTACGTAAATATTATACCTTAACCAAGATTGGAAAAAAACAGACAGTACTTGTTATGGAAGAATTAAGAACCTTTATGCAAAGCCTGCAATTAATTGTTAACCCTAAAACTATCTAATATGTTTTCTGTTGATCAGATTAAGAATATTGAAAGTTATTGTGAAAGTAAAGGGATAAAATATTACGATGTGCAACAGGAACTGGTGGATCACATGTTGGAATGGATTGAACATGAACAGGGTGTCTGCGGTGATACTTTTGAAGTAGCTTTTGAAAAGATGCAGTCTACTTTTTCAGATGAGGATTTTCGAGATATGGTACGGTCTAAATCGAGATCAGTGTCTGGAATGATTGCACACAATTATAAGAGGGAGTTTCTTTCTTTTTTTAGCTGGCCTAAAATTTTGATCACAGCCTTATTGGTTTTGATAACAATATTGTTTGACAGGTATGCCGATATACGCAAATTTCCCTCAGTCGGTATAAATCTTTTTAATATAATACTTATATTAAACTCGTTTGGTAGAGGAAACAATATTTATCATAACAGATTTGATAAAGTACGGGAATTAATAAGTATTCGACAGGTAAAACGTAGGGTTTGTAAAATGAACTGTGTCAAAGAGTAATTTGATTGTAGTTTAAAAGAGGCGGTGTCGGCTCCATTACCAGAGCAAGGCACCGCCTCTTTTT
>JAYTOS010000051.1:0-25443 GCA_043747705.1 Bacteroidota bacterium | reverse complement strand
TGATCTTGAGCATAATGTATTTTTACCCGCTTTTAATGGTAAATGACTAATTTTAAAACACTAAAGTTCGGATATGCAAGTGAATCGAATCACCCAATGGATTATTTTTGTCATTTTTCTTTTTCCATTCCTTTCTACCGCGCAGGTAAATTCGGTGGAGTTTGGGAAAAACCGTGTACAGCATAAGAAATTTCTCTGGAAATTTTACCAATCACCCAATTTCAATACTTATGTGTCGCAAGGCGGGGTAGAACTGGGCAAATTTGTAGCCCAGGTTGGGGAAGAGGAATTGCGTTCTATAGAAAATTTTATTGAGTATTCTCTGCAACGCCGCGCCAATATCGTTGTGTACAATAATTATGATGATTATAAAAGCAGCAATATTGGTTTGGGCAGCGACTGGCAAAACTCGGGTGGCGTAACGAAACTCGTGAACAACAAGTTGGTGGTTTATTTCGATGGTAACCACGAACACCTGAAACGCCAGATACGCGAAGGGATTTCCAAAGTATTAACTGATAATTTATTGTTTGGGGATGATATTGGCGAGTTTGCCAGTAACCAGGCCCTGCTTGACCTGCCCAAGTGGTTGGTGGATGGATACGTTTCTTATGCAGGAGAAGCCTGGAGTACGGAAAAAGATGACGAATTGAAAAGTGCTATACTCGGTGGCAGTTATGGCTCTTTTTACCAGTTTGCTTTTGAAAAACCTGTTTTGGCGGGCCATGCATTCTGGAATTATATCGGCGAAAAATACCGCAAAGAAAACATCACTTACCTGTTATACCTGGCACGTATTTATAAAAACTTGAACAATGCCTGTTTGCGTGTTTGTAAAAAGAAATTCAAAGACGTGCTTTCAGACTTCATGCAATATGAGCAGGAAGTGTATGCAAAAGATATCCGCCAGCGGCGCAACCAACCAAAGGGGCAATTGAATATTTCTGAAGACGTTTCGAAAAATGATTATTTCCGTTTCCAGGCAAACCCCAACCCGAAAAGTAATACGTATGGTGTGGTTGAATTTAAAAAAGGGCAGTACAGCGTTAAGATGATGGAGAATTTTTACGATGCGAAAACATTGATGAAAATCGGCGTGCGTACCAACCAGGGCGATATCAACCCACATTATCCTATTCTGGCATGGGATGGAAAAGGAACCCGGTTATTGGTGATTTATTGGGAGAATGGTAAAACAAAAATGTTTGTTTATGATTTAATTGCCAAATACAAAAGGTTCAAACAGGAGATTACCGGGTTCGACCAGATACTCGATGCCTCTTTTATGCTTGATGCCAATTCACTCGTTTTAAGTGCAGTTAAGAATGGACATTCTGATATTTTCACTTATAAAATAGAAGAACAAAAATCAGTACAGATAACCAATGATGTGTATGATGATCTTGATCCTACCTTCATCGCTTTCCCTAACCGGGTGGGAATTATTTTCGCATCAAATCGCCCAAGTCCAACCGCTTCCAGCATGGATACCGTGTTGCCCAGTAAATACCGTTTTAATATTTACATGGTAGACATACTCAACGACAGTAAGGAAAAGCAATTAGCCAAACTAACCAATCTGAAAACGGGTAATGCGCGTTACCCCATGCAATACAATACCAACCACTTTACATTTGTATCCGATGAAAATGGTATTGGTAATCGTTGGGCGGGTTTCTTTACTACACAAAGAAACGGCTTGGATACATTATATTATATAGGCGATGAGTTACTCCGTAACCCGGCCCCAAAAGAATTCGATTCTACTTTACGGGCATGGCAAAAACAGGAGCCGGACAGTGTAAGCTACTTCCAGGTGTACAAAGATTCTACGTACACATTTCCTATCACCAACTACCAAAGTACGCTCTTGGAAACAAGGATTGCCGGTAATAACGGCCAGGTGAGCGAGGTACGAAGGGAGGGCGATTATAAATTTGTATATAAATTAAAAGTAGATGAAGTGGCGTTGAATAAGCGCAATGTGAATGCACGTCCTACAGAGTATATGAAAAAACTGCTGGCAGAAAAAAAGACTGCCGACGGCAAAGCCATCATCTACAATAAAAAAAACGGGGCTGATACGACGAAAAAAGCCAAAGACTTTTTCCAGAATGAATTTGCCGATGAGAAACCGGATAGCAGCAGCCTGGCCATGAAAGCAAAAACAGAACTATTACCTGTGGAAAGAGCTTCAATACTTTCGAAATCGAAACTATTTGATTACCGGTTGAAGTTCAGTTCCGATTATGTGTTGAGTGGCTTTTCAAACAATATCCTGATAAACCGTTACCAGCCTTATGCCGGCGGCTCGGGCCCCATTCAATTAAATAATGGCAATGATTTTAATTTTACTTTCCGAGTAGGGGTAAGCGACCTGATGGAAGATGTAAAATTTGTAGGTGGTGTACGTTTCGGCACGAACCTGAGTGATAAGGATGTATTCTTCACCTATCAAAATCTTCGTAAGCGTTTAGACTGGGGTGCTACTTACTACAGGAGTAACGTAACTAACTTCTTTAACACCAGTTTTAATAGTGCGCTATTTACAAATCTCTACCAGTTGAATTTTACTTATCCGTTTAATGAAGTGAAAAGCCTGCGCGCAACCATTGGCCTGCGCACCGACAGGGGAGTGCTTCGTTCATTTGATAACAATTCAGGGCTACCTGATCCGAATGCGTTAAAATATAAGGACACACTCACAAAATATATTGTATCGAGAATTGAATATGTGCATGACAATACAATCAACCCCACGCAGAATATATGGCTCGGGTTGCGGTACAAAGTTTATTTTGATGTGAATATGCCAACATTCAAAACAGTCCTCAATAATGGTAAAGCCACTTTTAACCTTGGGTTTGACGGAAGGTATTACCATAAAATTTACCGCAACTTTATTTGGGCAGGACGTGCCGCTGCGGATTTTTCATGGGGTGGGCAGAAGCTGATTTATTATTTGGGTGGTGTAGATGGATGGATTAACCCGAGGTTTAATAAAAACCAACCAGCACCTGACCAATCATATGCATTCCAATCGCTCACATTGAATATGCGGGGGTACAACCAGAATATTGCCAACGGTAATAATGCATTTGTGATCAACAGTGAGTTCCGGTTCCCGGTTTTCTCTACTTTGTTCAGCAGGCCTATTAATAATGCTTTACTACGTAATTTCCAGATTATACAATTTGTTGATCTGGGCACGGCCTGGAACGGTAAATACAATGGTATCAAGCGCCCCGGTGAAGTGATTTCGGCCCCGAATACACCGGTAGTGGTAAGAATTGATGCAGGAGGCCTTGGTCCTTTTGCCGGTGGATATGGCTTTGGTGTACGCAGTACCTTACTCGGTTACTTTATGAAATTAGATGCAGGCTGGCCTATGAAAGGAATATTTAAAGGACAACCGATTCTGTATTTTGCTTTGGGATTTGATTTCTAATAAACAGCCGATACTGGTAAATAACACCAGCACCCGCATTCAAATTTTTTATTACAGTATTGGAAACGGATTTTTTCTGTACCGATACTGTAATTTTTTTTTGGTAGAACTGTTAGCGGAGCAGGAATGGTACAGGTTAGTTCTTGTCTTTTACTAAATGCGGGAGATTTTGTAAAGTAAAATAGATAACCCCCAGAAACACTGAGAACAAAAGGGTAAAAACCCATAATTTAGAATAGTGCTGCGGTAGCAGAACATGGTGGGCCGAAGTGTACACCAGTATCCTCGGATCTGTTATTACATTCCAACTATTAAACCGAAGAAACCGGCCTATAAAAACACCATAGCTGCAAAGTAATAAACTACCAACCTCGCATACCCTTACCCACAATGGCTTAAGGTAACGGGATAAGAATTTTTCTACATTCATTAGGGATACCATGCCAAGTATTAGTCCGTTCCATGCGGCGGAAATAACCAATACAAGGTCGTACCAGTAAGGAACG
The DNA here is from genome assembly GCA_043747705.1 of Bacteroidota bacterium. Lineage (GTDB taxonomy): Bacteria > Bacteroidota > Bacteroidia > Chitinophagales > Chitinophagaceae > Sediminibacterium. The sequence goes on along the minus strand of JAYTOS010000051.1, from coordinate 21,489 downwards.
GGCAGCCGCTCTTCATAATGAAAAAGGTCTGTGATAATATAGGGCGCATTGGGAAAGAACAATAGCCACATCAACAACAATAATACGGCCAATACATTCATTTTTTTCAACTTCAATAATTGGGTACTGCATACATAAGGAATAGCCGCGAGGAAAGTGTTCCATCCGTAAAAACTATAATCGAATGTTGATGAATAGTAAAACCGTACCAATAATAAACTCATGGAAAAGGCAATAGACAACAACAACATTTTACTGATAGGTGATATTTGCATATTCATATTAGGGCTGATATTTTTGGGATAAAAATCAGTAAACCGATAATCGCACTCAAAACAGCCGACCATAATACGGCAGCTGCAGCTACGTCTTTCACTGTTTTTATATATGGATGCGGTGCTTTATGTACAACATCGCATAGTTTTTCCAATGCATGGTTCAGCATTTCAAAGCTGATTACGATAGCCATGCACAACAAAAGAATACACCATTCTGTGGCGGCTATTTTAAAATAAAAACCTGCTATCACCACAAGTATCCCTGCCAGAAAATGGATTTTGCCGTTACGGTCATGAGCAATAAAATGACTGATACCGTTGAACGCATGTGAAAACGCGCTAATGAGGGGCTGTGGTTTCATTTTTTTTGATTGACGTTTTTTCTGCAACCCATTTCCACCAGAAAGCGGTGCAACTGGTATACACAAACATATGGTAAAGATCATAAGAAACTGAATGGCCGTTTCGGATGATGGCCATAAAGACAGGGATAAGAAACAGAACCGCTAAAAAAGTAACAATCGCACCTTCGGCCCGGATCGGAATGTACAGCCATCCATACGTTTTAAACCAATTCATATACCTGTAATTTAAAATGAAATAATTATTTACTTGTGTATTGCCTTGTTAAATGTACTCAATAATGAGAGTTTTTTAATTCAATTACCTTTTGGCTGACTGAGATTATCCATTTTTTACGGTTGGGGAAAATCGATAGAAATCAACCTTTACTTGTTTAAAAAATTCACCGAAAAGTGCAGAGATATAGCGATTTTCGCAGAGAGTAAGGATAAGTAACCGGTTTAAAGATCAGCTTTGTAATAGAGGTTTAAATTATTTTGCCATATCGGTTTCATTATCAGGCTCGTCATCTAACCTGGGCTCCCGCAGTTCTACGGGCTTGGTATATCGTTTACGCATTTGCATATTCAGCAATTCTACAATAAATGAGAATGCCATGGCAAAATAAACATAGTTCTTCAGGTGCATATCATGTGATCGTTCGCTGTCCCAGCCCTCTACTAGCAATACAAAGCCTATCATCACTAAAAAAGAAAGTGCCAGCATTTTTAAAGCAGGGTGCTTATGGATAAAGGCAGATATTTTAGGACTGAAAAGAAACATGATAATCATGGCTATCACCACGGCACTGATCATTACTTCCAAACGCTTGGCCGTACCGCCGGCAGTGATGATGCTGTCGAAACTGAATACCATATCTATCAACATGATCTGTACTATGGCATTGCCAAAGCCCAATGGTTTTGTTGCCATGCCGGCTGCCACTTCGGCCTCACCTTCCAGTTTATAGTGTATCTCTTTTACAGTTTTATAAATGAGGAAGAGGCCGCCGACCAGCATTACCAGGCTTGCCAGGTCAAGGTCTTTTCCAAAAATACTGAACAAGGTTTTGCCTTTTTGTGCCAGTAACCAGCTCAGCCCGAATAATAATATGGTGCGTGAAATCATACCCGTTACCATCCAGGTAAACCTTGCCTTGGGTTGCTGTAGTTTGGGGAGCCGGTTCATAATAATGCTCACGAATATCACGTTATCTATGCCCAGCACAATTTCTAAAACAACTAATACAAAAAAACTAACCAGGTTTTCAGACGTAAATAATGATTCCATATACAAAGTTTACTGACACATGTTACAGCGGTTTATGCTTTTGCCAGGTGGTTACAAATATTTTTTACAATCGAAGGTCCCTCATAAATAAAACCTGTCCATACCTGAACCAATGAAGCACCTGCCTTCATTTTCTCTTCCGCGTCTGTACCGGTAAAAATACCGCCACTGGCAATCACAGGAATCTTCCCGCCTGTTTGTTGCGAAAGATAAGATACAACTTCGGTTGATCTTTCACGAAGCGGCAGGCCACTTAATCCTCCTGCGCCAATTGTTTGGAGTTGAGAGTTTGTGGTTTGGAGCTGTTCGCGGTTGATGGTTGTGTTGGTTGCCACAAGGCCGTTTAGTTGTACCTCAAAAGAGAGCGCTACAATATCATCTAACTGCCCCTGCCTAAGGTCGGGGGCAATTTTCAATAACAAAGGTTTGGGTTTTGATCTTGCCTGGTTTTGGTGCTGCAGTTCCGAAAGTATTTTTTTCAGCGATTCTTTTTCCTGCAACGCACGTAACCCCGGTGTATTTGGTGAACTCACATTCACCACAAAATAATCTACACATTCAAAAAGCTCATCAAAACAAATCCGGTAATCTTTCCAGGCATCTTCATTGGGAGTGAGTTTGTTTTTGCCAATGTTGCCCCCTATAATTAATTTTGAATTTTGAATTTTGAATTTTGAATTATTCCAGTTATTAAGTCTTTCCCGGATGACGGTTACCCCATCATTATTAAACCCCATCCTGTTAATGAGTGCCTTATCTGCCGGAAGGCGGAATAGGCGAGGTTTATCATTGCCCGGCTGTGCTTTTGGGGTAACAGTGCCTATTTCTACAAAGCCAAAACCCAGGGTCTCCAGCGCATGTAAATACAAGGCATTTTTATCGAAACCGGCACCAAGTCCCACAGGATTGCTAAAAGGCAGGCCGAATACCGTTTTCTGTAATGCTGTACCGGGGAATTCAAAACTTTTTTTAATGACAGACTGTAGAGGTTGTATGCTACAGGCATTCTTAAGCAGGTTCATCGAAAAATAATGAACCTCTTCCGGTGGAAAGCAGAAAAGCAGTTCACGGATGAAAGGGTAAATCATTTGGCGAAGATAGGGGCAGATGCCCTCGATTTTAGAATTTAGGAATGGGAAGATCAGTAAATGGAAAACACCGTTCCAAAATCGAATAAAAGGTTGTTTATGCAACCTTTTATTCGATTTTTTCCTACATTTGATATGCTAAAACAGTTTGTCATGCAGGAAGCATATATCGTAGCCGGTTACCGTTCAGCAGTGGGTAAAAGTAAAAAAGGGGGTTTCCGTTTTTTTCGCCCCGACGACCTGGCAGTAGAAGTGATCAAAGGCTTAATGGCTTCAGTTCCACAACTGGATGCCAAAAGGGTAGATGATGTGATCGTAGGAAATGCAGTACCCGAGGCAGAACAGGGATTGCAATTTGGCAGGATCATTTCAGCACGCGCACTCGGGATTGATGTTGCCGGACTAACCATCAACCGGTACTGTGCCAGTGGACTGGAAAGTATTGCCATGGCCACGGCTAAAATAAGAACCGGCATGGCCGACTGTATTATTGCCGGCGGAACAGAAAGTATGAGCCTGGTGCCAACAGCGGGATGGAAAACAGTACCTGCTTATTCAATAGCCAAAGATGAACCTGATTTTTACCTGAGCATGGGGCTTACTGCAGAAGCAGTAGCCAAAGAATTTAAGGTAAACCGTGAAGACCAGGATGTATTTGCTTTTAACTCCCATCAAAAAGCATTGAAAGCCATACAGAGCGGGTATTTCAAGAGTGGTATATTACCCATAACCGTAGAAGAAACCTACCTGGATCAAAAAGGAAAAAAATCGGTTCGTTCTTATGTGATGGATACAGATGAAGGGGTTCGTGCCGATACAAATATTGAAGCATTGGGCAAACTAAAACCTGCATTTGCTTTAGGTGGCAGCGTAACCGCCGGCAACTCTTCACAAACCAGTGATGGTGCCGCATTTGCTTTGGTAATGAGTGACCGGATGGTAAATGAATTAGGATTGAAACCGATTGGCCGCCTGGTAAATTGTGCTTCTGCCGGCGTGCATCCCCGTATAATGGGTATTGGCCCGGTTGCGGCAATACCTAAAGTATTGAAGCAGGCTAATATGAGTTTGAATGATATTGACTTGATAGAATTAAATGAAGCGTTTGCTTCCCAATCCTTAGCGGTGATCCGCGAGTTGGGACTAAACCCTGATATTGTTAATATCAACGGCGGTGCCATAGCCCTCGGGCATCCTTTGGGCTGCACAGGATGTAAACTGACAGTTCAACTATTAAATGATATGAAACGACTAAATAAAAAATACGGGATGGTAAGTGCCTGTGTTGGTGGCGGACAGGGGATTGCGGGAATAATTGAAAATTTATAATACGAATCAGATTGGCGACATGAGAATTGGAAGCCACGCAAAAAGCGGGGTTTTTTTATGGGGAATAAATGGGGCAGCGGAGTAACTCTTTTTGTGGTATGATTAATGTCATTGTATATTAGTACTCTTAGATCTAATATTACCTCACAAACCACCACTATGAATACTATTTTAGTTCCCACCGATTTTTCAACAACAGCGAAAAATGCTGCGTTGTATGCATTAAAACTGGCAGAGCAATTGGGTGTAAAGAAACTGGTATTGTATCATTCTTATGAAATTCCTATTACCATAGACCCACTGGTTCCAGGTATACAAATGCTTGATATGGAATCCTTGCAGGAAGGCAGTGCAAAAGGCCTCGAAAATTTTAAATTACAAATACAGCAATTTGCCGGTAACATAACAATTGATAAAGTAAGTGAATACGGATCTTTAAGAGAAGGACTCGATGAAGTATGCAAAAAAGTTGGGGCAGCACTTGTGGTAATGGGTATTACAGGAGGCGGTTTACTGGAAGAGAAACTCATAGGCAGCAATACTATTTCTGTTGCGAAACATTCAAAAATTCCTGTGATTATTGTTCCGGCTAATGCCCATTTTACGCGGATAGAAGAAATTATGCTGACGAGTGATTTTGATAAAGCCGATACAACTATTCCGGTTGAAGCTGTGAGAAAAATAGTAACTGAAACAAAAGCAAAACTCTTTGTATTAAATGTAGAAGCCGGGTCGGATGAAGAAAGTAATATGACACCCTCGGCTATTATGGGTGAAAGTTTTGCCATGCATACACTGCTGGAGGATTTGAATCCTGAATACCATTTTTCACATAATAAAAATTATGTGGAGGCAATCAATGAGTTTGCGTTCGAGAATAAAATAGACCTGATTATTACGGTTCCGAAGAAACATGGTTTTTTCGAAAGCTTATTCAGTGCCAGTCATACCAAGATGCTGGCCTTTCATAGCCATCTTCCATTGATGGTGATTCATGAATGAAATAGTAAGGGTTGATGTGAAGATTTTTTATTCCCACAAAAATCTTACATTTAATCATACATCAAGTGCTATGGGTAATATTTCATCCACTGAATTAGTTATTTTCACAGTTGTTCTTGTAGTAGTTGTAATGTTTGTCCTGCGCGTGTTAAAAAATATTATTTGCAGATTTAAATGAAGTTATCTGCGGGTGGTTAGCTTAAATACTTGCCCACAATCGGCACCCTTCTCCCTACGCCAAATGCTTTTGGTGATATCCTTATGATTGGGCAGAATTGATTGCGTTTGTATTCATTGGCATTCACCATTTTTAAAGTTCGATCAACCAATGCGGCATCAAATCCCTGTGCTTTTATTTCTTCGGGTCCCAATCGTCTTTCAATATATTGATAGAGTACCTGGTCCAGCACGGCATAATCGGGCAGGCTGTCGCTGTCTTTCTGGTTTGGCCTGAGTTCGGCACTCGGTGCCTTGTTAATGATGGCAGTGGGTATGATTTCTTTATTTAGGTTGATATAGCGGGCCAAAGCATATACCTGTAATTTATAACAATCGCCCAGGACGCCTAAGCCACCGGCCATATCTCCATACAAAGTACCATAACCCGTTGCCAATTCGCTTTTGTTGGAAGTGTTGAGTAAAATATACCCGAACTTATTAGCGATGGCCATTAACAAATTTCCCCTGCTACGGCTCTGGATATTTTCTTCTGCCAAAGAAAAAGGCAGGTTGTTAAAAACAGGAGCCAGTGTTGTAAGGAATGAATTATATACTTCATCTATACGTAAAATATCGTAAGGGTTACTTAGGTTTTTACTCAGCTGAACCGCATCATCAACAGAATGTCCGGTCGAATAAGGCGAGGGCATTAATATTGCCCGTACATTTTCTTTGCCCAATGCTTCACAGGCAATGGCCAGGGTAACGGCCGAATCAATACCACCCGATGAGCCGAGTATTGCTTTGGTAAATCCCATCTTACTAAAATAATCACGGATGCCGAGCAGCAAAGCATCATATACCTGTGCAATATTTAATTCGGGTTCTAATACAACTGGGTTCAGTTCTTTATCAGGCACACGGCTTGCCGGTTCTATAATCGGGGCATCAATGGAGCCATCATCCTTTAACACAACACTTTCCAGTGCTTCTTTAAACATAGGCAAGGCTTTATACAGGTTGGCATGTTTGTCAAAGATCAGCGAAGCGCCATCAAACACCACTTCCGTTTGGCTGCCTACGGCATTGCAATAGAACATGGGTAATTTGTATTTAAGCACATTGGCTTTGATCACGGATTTCCGGTCCTCGTCATGCGTATAATCAAATGGTGAGGCACTGATGTTGAGCATGATATCCGGTTGTTGTTCCATTAGTTTGTCCATCGGACAAATGCGGTAGAGTGGGTTATCACCAAGGTTCCAGATATCTTCGCAAATGGTGATGGCTAAACGTTTTCCTTTAAAAGGTACTACCTGCCAAACAAAAGAGGGTTCAAAATACCGGTATTCGTCAAATACATCGTAGGTAGGTAAAAGTGTTTTGTGTATTTCTGCTTTAATTTCTTTTTCATATAGAAAAAAAGCCGCATTGAAAAGGCTTTTGCCTTTGTGCCCAGTATTCCTGGCCGGACTGCCAATCAATACACCAATGGTATCCGCATGTTCTTTAATCAGGTCGATGGATGCATAACACTTATTGATAAAATCATTGAACTCTACAAAATCCCTCGCGGGGTAACCGCAAATGCTCATCTCACTAAACAGTATCAGATCGCCACCCTGTGCCTTAGCCTCATTAATTGCCTGTATGATCTTGTTGGCATTGCTTTCGAAATTGCCTACATGATAATTCTGTTGGGCTAAAAATATCTTCATGGTGTAAAGTTCCGAAAATTTGGTCAGTTTTTAACGGATAGTGATGTTAATTGTTTTGAAGGCCAATGTCTCAAAAACTAACCTGTATAAAGCTTAGCGCAACTTTTTGTCTTAGTGCCCTTGCGGTAAAACCTGTTAACAGCAAAGGTACTAAGGTGCTAAGGATTGGTACGATACCAGTAGAAAGATGAATACATTAACAACGCAATAGTTAACACACTATTATTAATTTCCCGTTTTTTGTTTAGATGGAGGAGCTACTTTTGTAACCGTTGTCTGTTAAACAAAAGATATGAAGCAAAAACTGTTATTCATCTGTATTATTTTAGCGGGATTAGGGTGTAAAGCTAAAAGGCAAATACCCGATGTGTCGGGCATCATTGTGCCCTTGCAGGTGGAGCGGTTTGAAAAAGATTTTTTTGCTGTTGATACCCTGCACCTTAATGAATCGCTTCAGCAATTGAATACTACCCACCCTGGGTTTACCCAGGATTTTTTATTTAATATTTTGGGTACATCCCCGGATAGTGCCCGAAAAAATGTGCCTGAATTTATCCGGAGTTATGCACTGCTGGGGAAAGAAGCCGCAGTAAAGTTTAATGACCTGCATACCATTGAACAGGAAATAAAACACGGTTTTCAATTTGTTCATTACTATTTTCCCAGGTATAAATTGCCGGTAAAACTCATCACATTTATTGGCCCGATAAATAGTTACGGAAGTATCATTACCACCAATGCACTGGCTGTGGGATTACAATTGTATATGGGGGCAAAGTATCCATTGTACCTGAGCGACCAGGGCCAGCAAATGTATCCATTGTTTATTTCGCGGAGGTTTGAAGCAGCCTACATCTCAATCAATGGTATTAAAAATATAATTGATGATATGTATCCCAATAACAGTGTGGGACGGCCATTGGTAGAACAAATGATCGAATCTGGTAAACGGATGTATCTACTCGATCAATTAATGCCCGGAACACCCGATAGTATTAAAACGGGCTACACACAAAAACAATTGGACGGCTGTTATGAAAGCGAAAAAAATATCTGGAGCTTTTTTGTACAGAACGATCTTTTATTTAAAACAGATCCTAACTTAAATCGCGATTATATTAACGATGGCCCCAATACTCCCGCATTAGGCGAGGCTTCGCCCGGTAATATTGGGCAGTTTGTTGGATGGCAAATCGTAAAAAAATGGATGGATAAAAATGTAACCGTAACGCTTGATGCATTGATGAATAAAAATGCCAAAGAAATTTTTGATGAAGCGAAATACAAACCGAGATAGTTAAAATGATCAGTTCATTTTAGTAGGAACGATCATATCAAATGAAGGGATATTAACAGAAAAAAGCTGTTTACTGTTCTCGTTTTCCATCTGGTAAGTACCATGCATTTTACCCATCTCGGTACGAAGGTTGCAACCGCTAACGTATTGGTAATTTTCTCCCGGTTTTAAAACGGGCTGTACACCTACAACACCTTCGCCCTCAACTTCACGATGCTCTCCATTGCTGTCGAAAATATACCATTGACGGCGAAGGAGTTTAATGGTAAAATTATTATGATTTTCAATGTTTATCCGATAGGCAAACATATACTCACCATTCAGCGGGTTGCTGTAGTCGGCCTGGTAAAAGGTTTCTACGCTTATTTCAACGCCTTCCGAAATTTTAGATACCATGAGCTGGATAAGTTGCTTTCAGGTAAAAATAGGGAATTGCAGGAAAGAAACCTTGTGAAAATTAGTCCATAGACCATGCACTATGGGCCATGGACTATGCGCCGGAACCCGTAATTTTGCACACAGAAAAATCAAATTATGACAAAAATTGCTGTTGCAAAAGGGGATGGGATAGGTCCGGAGATTATGGATGCGGTTTTATCCGTTTTTAAAGCGGCCAAAGTACCCTTGGAATATGAATTTGTGGATATGGGTAAATGGGTATTCGACAAAGGTTATAGTAATGGCATGACACCCGAAGCGCAGCAAACGATTGAATCGCTGGGTATCCTCTTCAAAGGCCCGATGGAAACGCCAAAAGGCAAAGGCGTAAAAAGTGTAAATGTTACGGCCCGGAAAACATGGAATACTTATGCAAATAAAAGAACCTTCCAGACATTACATGGAGTAGATACTGTTTTCAGTAAAGCAGGTATTCCCATTGATATTACCATTGTGCGCGAGAATATTGAAGATACCTACGGTGGTATCGAACACATGTTAACCCATGATGTGGCCCTGAGCCGGCGGTTCATAACCCGTCCGGGTAGTTTGCAGGTGATCAAATATGCGTTTGAAATGGCTAAGAAGAAAGCAGCTACCAGAATTACCTGCGGTCATAAAGCCAATATCATGAAACTAACGGATGGCTTGTTTTTAGATGTGTTTTATGAAGTGGCCAAAGACTATCCCGAACTGAAAGCAGATGATGTGATCGTTGATGACCTGTGTATGAAATTAGTAAGCCGACCGGATCTTTTTGATACAGTTGTACTTACCAATTTGCAAGGTGATATTGTGAGCGACCTATGTGCCGGATTAGTGGGTGGATTGGGTTTTGCCCCATCAGCCAATATCGGCGACCATATTTCTATTTTTGAAGCTGTTCATGGAACTGCACCGGATATTGCCGGTAAGAATATAGCCAATCCCACCGCACTTTTATTAAGTGGCTTTGGTATGCTCCGCCATCTGGGATTAATGGAAGCAGCAACTTCCATTGAGAATGCTTTGTTGTTTACTTTAGAAAGCGGTGTACATACAGGCGATTTTGGAGATAAGGGCATCCCCTCTCTCAATACCACTGAATTTACACAGGCTATCATCAATAATTTTGGCAAACTGCCCGTGGTTAATCCTAAACCGTTTATCGCTAACCAGGCACCTACGCCTACCCATTTCAAACTGGAGAAAAACCCTATGCTTGAAAGCCTCGAACTGGGGCATGTATCCATTGTTGGGGTAGATATGTTTATTGAGAGTAATGTGCAGCCATCTGCCATAGCCGAAAAATGTCTGCACCATACAGCCGATATATTCAAGCTGGTAACCATTAGTAACCGGGGCACGCAGGTTTGGCCCAAGGGCTCCTCCTTCACCAATCTGGTTAACCAGTATTGCTGCCGTTTTGAAAGTATAGGAGATGTTCCCGTAACTCAGGTAGATATTATGGAATTGTATAAACGCCTGGCACAGGATTTTAAAATATGCTCCACAGAACTATTAAATATGTGGGGCGATAAGAAGGCATATAGCCTTGCACAAGGTCAGTAATTATCTTAGATTGGCATGATTTAGTTATGATTTCGCGGATCAGTGCCGTTATATTCAAATCTTTGGAATCGGTGTTTGCTGTTTTATAGCGAATCATATAGAAATCTGTGAAATCAGTAATTTTTTACTGTAATTTCACGGCTCATTTAAAAGAGCAATCGAACTATGGCTGAAGCAATCTTAATGCCCCGACTTAGCGACACGATGACCGAAGGTGTTATTGCTGCCTGGCATAAAAATGTGGGGGATGCAGTGAAGAAAGGTGATGTGTTGGCCGATATAGAAACGGATAAAGCCACTATGGAACTGGAAAGCTACCAGGATGGTATATTGTTGCACCAGGGAACACCCAATGGCGGTAAGATACAGGTGAATGAATTATTAGCCATTTTTGGAAAAGCAGGTGAAGACATAACTGCATTGATAGCCCAACATGCTGGTGGGGCAAAAGCTGCCGACAACACACCACCTGCAGTAGAAAAGAAAGTAGAACCAGTACCCGCGGTTGAAAAGAAAGCAGAACCAGCTCCGGCCAAACCATCACTGGATGCAGCGGCTATGGAAGAAGTGGTATTGATGCCCAGGTTAAGTGATACTATGACGGAAGGTGTGATAGCAGGCTGGCAAAAAAATGTAGGGGATACCGTTAAAAAAGGCGAAGTGCTGGCTGATATAGAAACCGATAAAGCTACCATGGAACTGGAAAGTTACAAGGATGGAATCTTATTATACCAGGGAGCTAAAGCCGGTGAAAAAATACAGGTGAATGACCTTCTTTGCATTATCGGTAAACAGGGATTGGATGTGAATGCGATTGTGGCCGCTGTAAAAGCAGGAGGAACCCATTCAGATACCACTCCCGAAGCAGCAGTGACTGCTCAACCGGCTTCAGAAAATAAACCGCAGACCACAAGTAGTGCCCCGGCTTCAGAAGTGGTTAATGATGGAAGGATATTAGCTTCCCCACTCGCTAAAAAAGTTGCCACCGAAAAAGGTATTGATCTTCGCTACGTAAAAGGAACCGGTGACGGCGGAAGAATTACGAAAACAGATATTGATAATTATACACCGGCATCTCCCGCTACTGCGTCTGCCACTGCAGCTGCTTCAAAAGCAACCGCAACAAGTGCACCGGCCGGACAAGTAAGTTTTGAGGATGTACCAGTATCTCAAATGCGCAAAGTAATTGCCAAACGTTTGAGCGAAAGTTTATTTACCGCCCCGCATTTTTATTTAACCATGAGTATTGACATGGATGCTGCTGTTGCGGCCCGTGGCAAGATCAATGAAGTGGCACCTGTTAAGGTTAGCTTTAATGATATGGTATTGAAAGCAACCGCACTGGCTTTAAAACAACATCCTAAAGTTAACAGCAGTTGGTTGGGTGATAAAATCCGTTACAATCACCATATTAATATTGGTGTAGCGGTGGCTGTGGAAGATGGCTTACTGGTTCCGGTTGTACGTTTTGCGGATGGAAAATCATTGAGCCAGATTGGTGCCGAAGTAAAAGAGTTCGCGCAAAAAGCAAAAGATAAAAAATTACAACCCGCCGATTGGGAAGGAAGCACATTCACCATTTCAAATCTCGGGATGTTTGGTATTGATCAGTTCACTGCCATCATTAATCCACCTGATTCATGTATTCTGGCAGTAGGTGGAATTGCACAGGTTCCGGTGGTAAAAAATGGCCAGGTAGTTCCGGGCAATGTGATGAAAGTAACCTTAAGCTGCGATCACCGCGCAGTTGATGGTGCAACCGGATCTGCTTTCTTACAAACACTAAAAAGCTTGCTGGAAGAGCCTTTGCGGATGTTAGTGTAACTGATACCTAAAATAATTTATATAAAAGCTTCTGCCGGAATAAAGCAGGAGCTTTTTTGTTGCATTGTGGCATTTGAAAGCAAAAAATAAGATATATTCAAACAGCTAAAAAATCCCTTCATTGCGAAGGGATTTTTGTAATCTAATTCTCATCAAAATCACAACCAATTGGTGCGCCGGGCGGAATTTCTTTGTGTTGTGGTAAGGGAATGTCTTTTGGTTTGACTATCCTTTCAATTGCATAAGCATAATGTGATTTTATAGAGGGGTTATTATTTTTCATTTGTTCGGCGTATTGCTTTAGTGATTGCAAACGGTCGAAGCAGATAGATTTTATGATGTAATTCGCATTGTCGCTTTGACTTAGGCCCAGTATCCATGTCAATACCATTTGTTGTGTTTGTAATTGTATCTCACCCTTCAAACCTTTTTGTACCGGGGCTTTCCATGTTTTGGTAATGATGGCATCCAGCACATCATCCCAGCCGGGTGTATTGGCTTGTGCTTTAAACTGTGCCAGGCGGTTGGCCCTTTCGGGGTTAAAGAGGAAACTTAATTCATAATCAGTCAACGCTTCAGCAGCGGCTACCGGATCAAAACTCATACCTGTTCTTTTAGCAAACAATTCACCCACGCCGTAATACAGTGGCGGCCTGGGTGGGATCATTTGCATGATTTTGTCGGGCATGGTAAGCAGGTCGGGCGACAGGCAATCCAAAACCCCCTGTAATGCTTTTTCCTGCATGGCTTTAGGCAGAACCGTTGGGGTTACCTGTTTATCTCCACGAACACTGTAGCTGTAATCCATGCCACCAATTAGTTTGCAGGCGGCTTCGAGTTGGTAACGATGGTAATTGTAAACAGGAACCAATACATCTTCCAGTTTCGAAAGAGGTGTATTAAGTGTAATGGCCTGTTCAGAAAACTGTGCCATGGCTTTCTGCCGAACTTGTAATACATTTTTTAATTCATCAACCGCATCAGTCGTTCCATTATCCCATAGATGGGCCTTTGGGTGCATACCGCTTATGGCGCGTGCATCGGCATCTGCAATGTATAATAAACCTTTATTGGTATTTTCTTCGAGTATGTTATTTAATGCCTTTGCTTCATTGGTTCCTGGTGCAAAATCAGCATAACCATAGGTGATGGCACGTTTATCCCAATCGCCGATTTCATTGGTATAGATTTGTGTAAAGTCAACCTCTCCTTTACTATTCACAAAAATATTCGGATGCGGGTAGTCCATTACCGACGCACGATTATTAAAGCTGGATGCATAATTATGTTGCAACCCCAATGTGTGGCCTATTTCATGCGCAGCCAATTGCCGTAATCGCTGAAGGGCTGCTTTTTGCATGGTTTCGGGCACAGGCTTGCCGGTTTCATACGGTGAGAGCAGGCCGGTAAAAATTAAGTAATCCTGGCGAACGCGCAAAGAACCCAGTGTTACCTGTCCTTTAATGATCTCCCCTGTACGCGGATCTGTTACAGATGCGCCATAACTCCATCCGCGTGTAGAACGGTGTACCCAGTTAACCATATTGTAACGGATATCCATCGGGTCGGCAGTATCGGGCAATACTTTTACGATAAAAGCATCTTTAAAACCTGCGGCTTCAAAAGCCTGGTTCCACCAGCGGGCGCCATCCAATAAAGCGGAGCGGATGGGTTCGGGTGTGCCATTGTCTAAATAATAGGTAATGGGTTTTACAGGATCACTCATAGCTGCTGAGGGATCTTTCTTTTCTAACCGGTGACGGGCGATGAACATTTTTTGTATCTGTTCGGAGAAAGGGCTGCTGTAATCAAAATAAGAAATACCAAAATAACCGCTGCGGATATCATAGATACGGGGTTTGTATTTATCGTCGGGCAATTGCACAAAAGAATGGTGCATACGAACCGTAATGGCTTCTGCAGACGGCGTAACAGTTGTAACAAAGCGCCCTGCATCGCTGCCACCTGTGAAAGTGATGATGGCTTCAAACTCACTGTTTAAAGGGAAATTTTTGGTGTTGGCCATGTACATAGCCGAGCGGGGTTCGCTGAATGTGTAGGTGCCCTGTTTCATTAACCGTATCCTGTCGGCAACATTTTGGGCATCTCTTACAAAAAATGATGTGGCATCCACCAATACTTTATCACCTTCATCCTCATCCACTACAAAACTACCAATAGTTGATTGTGCAAAGGATTCCTTAACTGCACGTTGTTCATTTTTATCGGTTGAAGAAGCACGGTAGCTGTAATTGGGTTGTACGAGCAGCAATTTTTTACCTACTTTATTGAAAGCAACGATGCGTGAGCCGCCGATCAATCCCCTGTCAAGGCCAATATCGTTGGAACCTAAACCGGCAGGTAAAGAATTTACATATAAGAATTCTTTGTCGAGTTTATCAACCTGCATCCATATTTTTCCATTCACCGCATCCCACCAGAAAGTGAAATAGCCATCATAGCGTTTCATGTTCTTGGTTTTATCGGCAATTTTTGAAGGGGTTTGAGCTGATGCAGCTGCACTGCAAAAGCAGAACAAAGCGATACAGAAAGAACGCATAATGGAAAGTTTTGGGGAAGGATAGAAAATATTTTACGAACGACCCTTATAAAGGTATTTTAAATACAGGTTGCTTTTACAAAAAACGGGAATCAATTTTTTATTAAAAATCTTTGCGAAAGGAATAAGATATAAAAAATCCGGTTATCACTTGTAATATGATAACCGGAGTATGTAAAACTTAAAAGATATATCTGTTAAGAATTTTGATCGCTGTTATTTACAATCTGCTCTTCGGGATTAAACAAGGTAGGTGCTTCAACAACAGGGACTGGAGCGGCTACCGGGGCTACAGGAGGATTTATAGTAACTGTTTTTTTCTTCTTCGGTGCCGTCTTTTTAGGAGCGGATTTTGGAGCTGCTTTTTTTACTACTTTTTTAGGAGCGGGCTTTACTGTTTTTTTTAGTACCGCTTTCTTCGCGGCTTTTTTCTTTGATGTCGGTTTTTTGGCAGCTGCTTTCTTTACTGCTTTTTTAACCGCTGTTTTTTTCTTAGGTGCGGCTTTCTTAGCTGTTTTTTTGGAAATTGTTTTTTTTGCAACGGATTTTTTAGTAGCCGCTTTTTTCTTAGGAGCAACCTTTTTAACCGCTTTTTTAACAACTTTTTTTGGAGCAGTTTTTTTCGAAGCAACTTTTTTAACTGCTTTCTTTACTGCTTTTTTTACTGTTTTTTTTGGAGCAGTTTTTTTGGCTGCTTTCTTCGGCACAGTTTTTTTAACGGCCTTTTTTTTGCTTGCTTTTGCCATGATGATATTAATTTGTGTTTTATTAATGATGAGATGCGAAAGTTAAAAAACTTTTTTATAAATATCCGCAATTGCTTTCATTTAAAATTTTATTAGTTAGCACAATCTTAGCACTATTTAAAGCCCTGTCGCTGCATCCACTGCACACATTGTGTAGGCCATTGACTTAATAACGGATCCTGGGTGGCCATGCCAAAGCCATGTCCGCCATGATCATAAATGAATAATGAGGCAGGAACTTTATTCTTCTTTAATGCCAGATAAAATGCAATGCTGTTTTGTGGAAGAACCCCTTTGTCATCATCGGCATGTATTAAAAAGGTGGGCGGTGTTAAAGGAGTTACCCTTTTTTCGGTTGATAGTGCATTAACTAATGCTTCATCAGGTGTTTTACCGAGCAGCATCTCACGGCTGGCACGGTGGGCAAATGTGGTATCCATGGTAATTACAGGATAAATAAGTATAGCGAAGGAGGGCCTTGTAGATATCCGGTCCAATGGATTTACCGCAGCCGGATCGCCTTTTTGCAGGATGGTAGCCGCTGTTGAAGCCAGGTGACCACCGGCTGAAAAACCCATCACGCCTGTCTTATCAGGATCAATATGCCATTCCTTAGCTTTGGACCGGATGATTCGGATAGCAGTTGTAACATCCTTGTATTGGTCGGGATAATGATGGCCCTGCTGCTTCCCATTGTTAAGGCGGTAACTGAGTACAAAAGCATCAATCCCCCTCTCATTAAAAAAATGGGCAGGCAGGGTTCCTTCTTTATCCCAGGAAAGATGGCTATAACTGCCACCCGGACATATAAGCACCGCAGTTTTTGCTCCGGAAAGGTTATTGGACGGATAATAATCCATAAAAGGGGCAGAGGTATCAAAGCCTTTGTTCATAATAGCTTCAGACGATGGGTATAAAAAGATACGCTGTTGCGAATGGGCGGTTATTTGGATGGTCATAAGTAGTAAAGCAAGGATTAGGTTACGCATAGTTGTTTTATTTTATTTCGAGCAGGGATACTTTTCCATCCATAGTAGAGACAATGATCTTTTTGCTGCTGATCACATTTACTGTGTTCACCATTGAATTATCAATTTTAAATGTCCATAAACGTTTTCTGTTTGCAGTGTCTACCGCATATACTTTACCGTTTTTAGTGCCAAAGAAAAGAATGCCGTCTTTTTCAAGCAGCATAGAAGGTACGTGCTCATAACCGAATCCACAATCTAATTTCCAGGCAGCTGTTTGCTTTTCCCGGGAGGTATGGAAGGCCACGATTGTATCATTCATAGTTTTGCCGTACACATATTCACCATCTGCAGAAATGCCGATGGATTCCCTGACGGTGGATTCATTGTTTCGCCATAAAGTGGTCCCCGTATTAATATCAATGGCAGTGAGGTAACGGTCGGGGGCAACTATATAAACAACATCATCTTTAATCACTGGAATACATGCTGCCGGCGAATAATTGCGAACAGCAGAGCCATTGTTCCATTTCCACAATAATTTTCCATTACTGGCATTTAAGGAATAAAGATTTTTATCCCAGGCACCAAAAATAAGTTTGCCATTGTATAAAACCGGCGTACTCATTACAGGGCCATCTAATCCATCAAAATTCCATATTTCCTTACCGGTGTTCAGATCGAGTGCCCTGAAATGATGGTCGCTGCCGCCGATATAAACAGTATTCTGAACAATCAACGGGCAACCTAATACAGCTGCTGCAGTTTTGAACTGCCAGCGCAGGTTGCCTTTATCGACCGATAAACAGTAAATACTTCCATCACCCGAACCCAGTACTACATTGTTGTTGCTGACGGCTGGTGATGAATACACCGCATTGCCTGTTTGATAAGTCCATTCAGATTTTCCGTTGCTGAGTGAAATGGCTTCAATTTTTCCAAGGCTATTGCCAAAGATCACAGATCCGTTGGCAATGGCGGGTGTAGAGATCACATTGGCATTGGAACTGAAAACCCATTTTTGCCGAACCGAAGGAAAACTATCATTGACATGGTAAGAAGGGCGTTTATATTTGTGGGATAAATCATATTTGTGAGATTCTAATTTTACCCTTGTCCAGGGGGGCAACGTTGTATTACCCGGTCTTCTTTCAGAAAAAATCATGGAATCTGTTCTTATATCCACCAGGTTATAACCGCCAACAACGCCTTTGGCGCGAAGGTTAGACCTGCCCATGACTGCAGGAATACCTTCAAAATTTAAAGCATGGTTATTATGTCCATGGCCGCATAATACGGCAAGGGTATTGTGTTCTTTTAAACGGTCAATAGCTTCGTACCAGTTATCCAGTGCATTATCGAGCGGGTAATGGTTTAAAAAGATGATGGGTTTTGAGGGATGGATTTTCTTCAGTTCGGTATCTATCCAAACCACGGCATCACGGGGTATATGCCCATCGCTCATGCGTACATAAGGCCCGGAGGCGCAACCGATGAATGTGATGCCATTGTGATCGAAAATGAATTTATCGTTGCCGAATACTTTTCCAAAAGTTACGCCGCCGCTTTCGCTCCAGCCGCTGTCGTGGTTACCGGGGATGATGTAATAGGGTACTTTCAGTTCGTCTAATATCTGTTTGGCCAGTCTGATCTCGGCATCGGTGCCCAGTTCGGTAATATCGCCGGTGATCACAACAAAATCAATACCGGTCATTTGGTTAATGTCTGCTACTGTGCGCCGAAGGTCTTCTTCAGCACCACCATTTGGTGAACCGATATGTGTATCAGATATAAAAGCAAACCGAAAAGGCTTCCACTGTGCGGTGGCACTGTACATGCCGGTTACAAAAAAGAAAAATAACAGGTACTGTTTCATGTTTGAAAGTTAGGAAGGATTTGTGAATAGCTTAATCTCTAATATTAAACTCCGTGAAACTGCCTTCACCTCTGTGATCTGCGTGTTAAAAAAAAGCACTAAAGCTTTAGCAATTATTTTCAATATGGAGATCACAGAGGTGAAGAGAGTTTCACGGGAGCAAATCGGCATTATTGGCTAACTTTAGGGGTATGAAAAAAACCGTTGTGTTGGGAGCTTCCGATAATCCGGCCCGCTACAGTTATCTCGCGGTTGAGAAACTGAACCGCTATGGGCATCCGGTTCTTGCTATTGGAAAAAAGGAAGGGCAAGTAGGTAATACAAAAATTATCACTGAACGGCCTGCTGAAAAAGAAGTGGATACGGTTAGCTTATACCTTAACCCGCAATTACAAAAACAGTATTACGATTATATTTTGTCGCTACATCCCAAACGCATCATTTTTAATCCCGGCACCGAGAATGAGGAATTGTCTGATCTGGCTAAGGCGAATGGTATTGAACCCATGGAAGCCTGTACATTGGTTTTGTTAGGTACGGGACAGTATTAAAATGCAGGTATGGGTTGTTGGGAAGGCGACAATGGCTGTTAGGAAGATTATATTTTCATGCAAAACGTGTAAGAAGCAAAGTCGCAAAGATATACCTAGCGTCTTATTTTCTTTCTTTGCGGCTTTGCGTGAATTTGTTCTTCACACCTGTGCTCATGCAACTAACAACAGCAGTAGAACGATATTTTAAAGAATGATTTTTATCATAAATAGTAACATGACCCTCTCTTCTTATAGCCTGCTTATTTTATTATGGATACTTTTCGGGCTAATACACAGTATACTGGCATCGGCAACAGTTAAACGGGTAGTTATGCAAATAATGGGTACTGGGTATAAGTATTACCGACCCATCTACTCACTAATTGCTACGGTTACACTAATCATACTGGTGCATTATCATTTTACCTGTGTTGATACAATTTTATGGAGGCCAGGTGTTATCGAAAAAATCATCGCCACACTGTGTATTCTTTCAGGCTTTGCTATTATGGCTATCTGCACATGGAAATATTTTCTTGACCTTAGTGGTGTAGGCGTTTTATTAGGAATAGAAAACCCTATCGGTTTACAGGAAACAGGTATGCATGCTTATGTAAGGCATCCTTTATATTCGGGTACGATACTTTTTGTGTGGGGTATATTTTTAGGATATCCTTACTGGAATAACCTGATCGGTTGTATTTGCCTCACCCTGTACACAGTAATAGGAATGTATTTTGAGGAGAAGAAGTTGGTGATTGAATATGGGGAAGCTTATCAAAAATATCAGGCTAGGGTGCCGGCATTGGTGCCGGTTATTTTTTTAAAAAAATAAATTGTTACCCTGCCATGTTAATCACATTCTTGTTGTTGGTCAGGCGACCATAGAGGTTCAGAAGATTTTCACGCAAAGCCGTAAAGAAAGAAAATAAGACGCCAGGCATATCTTTGCGACTTTGCTTTTTACGCGTCTTTGCGTGAAATTGCAATCTTCTGAACACCTGTAGTCAGGCGAGCAACAATGGCTACGCATAATGGTTACTGTAGCATACAAGAGGGTACAAACCATTTGAAACGACCGTAATAGCAAAAAGAGGTATACATAACCTATTTTAATTTTATGAAAAAGAAAAGAAACTATTTACTCATTTGTTTTTTTGAAATTGCTATATCATTATGGAGTTGTAAAACAGAACCACTTTTGATTACTCCACTTGAAATGCTTAGTCATGAATACATTACCAATTTTGATGGCAAAAAGGTAACTACAAAATTCGATGTCTATTTAGTTAGTGGTTATGTTGATAACTCCAAAACGAGGATGGCTATTGATAGCTTTATTGATAAGAATAAGAAAGACAATTTTTTAAAATACATGCAATATGAAATGATATTTTATAAGGAGTCAAGTGAAACGAATCCAAAGAATATTATAGCAAATCCAAGAATTATTGACAGATATTCTCAACAACATGATTTGATTTATGCAAGTTCATGGATGGGGGGTAAACATTTGGTAACCGAGATATGGAAAAATGGAGAAATAATATCTCCAAATACAAAAGTTTTTGTTGAGTCGGTACCACAATGATTGCTCCGCCGTTGTTGGCCGCCTGACCAACAACTATCCCCTAATATGAGTATGCCATCCAAATTCATCTGCGTCTGTTTCATAGAATGCGGCACTACTCTATAAGTAATTTTCAGGGAAATCTACGAGTTTCCATTTTGGCTGCATGTGATTGGACATTATCACAAATGCATAGATAGTGACCTGTTCTTTATTAACCGTTGTTTTAAATGCTTCGACAATGATTTGTTTATGATGGTCATTCTAAAGCAGCGGTAGCCAGTTGCGATTAGTAATTATAATAAATTGGGCATGATGGTCAAATAATTTCACTTGTGTATTTATTTTTGTTGTTGGTCGGGCGACCAACAACGGCGGTGGAAGGGCAGATTGTGTTAATAAATCTATTTATCTTCTGAATAGCTATGATCAGGCGACCAACAATGGCAACAAAACCACTTCATCATTCAATATTCCTTGTTCAATATTTGATATTCTTCACCCCGCCCATCCTTCCCTATCCAAACTCCTGTAATGAATCGCTTCCGCCAAATGTTCCGGTTTAATATCTACACTCTCTGCAAGATCCGCAATGGTGCGGCTTACTTTAAGAATACGATCATAAGCCCTTGCACTGAGGTTTAGTTTTTCCATCGCTTTCTTTAATAAATTTTCGCCAATGGTGCCGATCACACAAATTTCACGCAGTTGTTTGCTGCTCATTTGTGCATTGGCATATATGCCAGGATGTTCTTTATAACGTTCGGCCTGTATCTCTCTTGCTTTTATTACTCTTTCACGAATAGCAGATGAATCTTCACTCTGCTATTCGTGAAAGAGTAATAAAAGCAAGAGAGATACAGGCCGAGCGTTACAAAGAACATCCTGGCATATATGCCAATGCACAAATGAGCAGCAAA
>JAYTOS010000050.1:0-1805 GCA_043747705.1 Bacteroidota bacterium | reverse complement strand
CAGTAAACAGCCGTAAGAATAATTACAACCAAAAAAAGATAGACAAGCACCAGCAGTTTATAAAAGATAAGGCCGAAAAATATCTGGAGGAACTTGATGAACTCGATAAACAGGAACTTACTACAGACAAAGATGAACTGCAGATAAAAAAGGAAAAGATAACCCAGGGTCTTGCCAAATTAAAAGAACGCACAATAAAGTACGAAACCCTTCAACAACAGTTAAATAACACAGCTGACAGACAGATCAGCACCACCGACCCCGACAGCCGCAGCATCATCATTGTAAAAAACATCGTGGAAGTGGCGTACAATATACAGAATGCCGTAGATGACAAACACAACCTTATTGTACATACGCAGGCCACCAACAGCAATGACGGCAAGGCTTTGCACCAGGCAGCTACGCAAGCCAAACAGAATTTACAATTACAAAACGACGATGGCCTTATGATACTTGCCGATAAAGGTTATCATACGGGAGCAGAGTTGCTGCACTGCCAGAAGGATAACATGATAACGCATGTGGCCTATAAAGAACAGCCCGGTGTAAAGCATATTGCGCATGAATTTTTAGCGGAAAGTTTTGATTATGATAAAGCAACAGATAGTTATACCTGCCCTGCCGGCGCTGTGCTTACCTCACTTGGCACCTGGCATAATAAAAAAGGCGAAGCTAATGAAACCAGTTACAGGTTTAAAACCTACCGCACCGACGCTTGCAAAACCTGTCCGTTAAAAACCCAATGCACCAAACTTCCCAAACGCATCATCCAGCGCAGCGAGTATCAGGATGCAGTAGATATAAATGATAACAACATCAAAAAAAATCCACATTATTATAAACGACGGCAGGCCATTGTAGAACATCCCTTTGGTACCATCAAAAGGCACTTTGGATTTACACACACGTTGCTAAAGGGCCTGCAAAAAGTGAACGGCGAAATGAACCTGATCATGTTCTGTTACAACTTTCTTCGCACGAAAAATATATTAGGGTTCACAAAAATGCTGAAGGCGATCCAAAACTGGCAACCAGACTACAATAAAGTAGTCTGTGCTTTGAAAAACGCGTTCATGAAAAGAATTTACAGCCAAAATAGGGCATCATATTTTTTTAATCCACTCAGTTTGTGTTTTGTGAAGGCTGCGTAATTAAGCCTTAATACATCTACGGCGACAGTTAATAGAGAGATTAAAATGATTGAGAGAGTTTTTTCACAGTCTGACGTACACGGCTTGCTGCTGTGCTGGCATTTATTAATGTGGAGCCGACAACTGAAGCCGATTAAAATTAATAATGTTGAAGATAACAACAAATGCCGAAAAGAATTCCGTCGCACCAGCATAGCAGGACCCCATGTTAGGCGGTCGTTGTTTTTCGCTTATATTTTTCCGTTATATGTTGGGTCAAAATCCACCATCCATTCAATACCGAATTTATCTCTAAACATTCCAAAATATGAACCCCAGGGACTGTCGCCAATAGGCGCTTCAATATTTCCGCCTGCTGAAAGTCCGCTAAATAATTTGTCGGCTTCTTCACGACTTTCTGCGCTAATAGCTATTTTAGATCTGTTTTCATTTTCATTTACCGGACCCATACCTTCCGGAACGTCGTTACCCATTAGGATATTGCTTCCGATAGGCAAAGCGATATGCATGATTTTATCGGCGTCTGATTCTGATACAGGAAATTCTGGGGATGACAGATCCTTAAGACGCATAATATTTGAAAATGCTCCTCCGAATACCGACTGGTAAAATAAGAAAGCTTCCTCGGCGTTTCCATTGAAATTGATGTGA
>JAYTOS010000049.1:0-10682 GCA_043747705.1 Bacteroidota bacterium | reverse complement strand
ATTTTAGTAAGGCAGCGGTAAGCAGTGCCCACCCGCTTGCCAGCATGGTAGGTGCTGCCATGATGAAGAATGGCGGCAATGCATTTGATGCGGCTATTGCTACACAATTAACGCTCGCTGTAGTTTATCCGGGAGCCGGCAATATTGGTGGCGGTGGTTTTTTATTGGGCCGTAAAGCCGATGGAGAACTGATTGGCATTGATTATCGTGAGGCAGCCCCCGAAAAAGCAAGTCGGGATATGTACCTGGATAAAAATGGTAATGTACAAATGGCACTCTCACAAACCGGGCATCTCGCTTCAGGTATCCCAGGTACGATTGCAGGATTATTTGCCACGCTGCCCTATGCAAAACTTCCTTTTAAACAATTGATCCAACCCGCTATTGACCTGGCTGAGAAGGGTTTTGTTATTTCTGAAAGAGAAGCTTCCAGTCTGAATGCCACCAAAGAATCCTTCACCAAATTCAGTACCCGCCCTGCTGCGTTTGTTAAAGAAAGCAAGTGGAAAGCGGGTGATACACTTATACAAAAAGACTTAGCCGCCACCCTGAAACGCATACAACAAAACGGCGCACCCGGATTTTATGAAGGTGAAACTGCCAAACTGATCGTTGATGAAATGATAAGGGGTAATGGCATTATTTCTTTGGACGACCTGAAGAATTATACCGCCAAATTGAGGAACCCGCTCGAATTTGATTACCGTGGCCACCGTATCATCAGCTTTGCACCACCAAGCAGCGGGGGAATTATTATTGCGCAGATGTTGAAGATGATTGAAAAATACCCAGTAAGTTCTTATGGTTTTCAAACAACTAAAAGTGTGCAGCTGATGATAGAAGCCGAACGCCGCGCTTATGCGGATCGCGCTGAACACATGGGTGACCCGGATTTTTATCATGTGCCTGTAAAAACATTAACGAGTGATGCATATATAGCCCAGCGAATGAGTGATTATAATCCCGATAAAGCCGGTATTAGCAGCACGGTGAAAGCCGGGGTAATTAAAGAAAGCGAGGAAACTACCCACCTTAGTGTAATGGATGCTGCCGGCAATATGGTATCAGTTACGACTACTTTAAACGGCGGTTATGGAAGCAGAACCGTTGTTGGCGGAGCCGGTTTTTTACTGAATAATGAAATGGATGATTTTAGTGTGAAGCCCGGTGTACCTAATATGTATGGCGCAGTTGGTGGAGAAGCTAATTCGATCAGTCCAGGTAAAAGGATGTTGAGTTCTATGACACCTACCCTGGTGCTGAAAAATAATAAACCTTATGTGGTGATAGGTACACCCGGTGGTACTACCATTCCTACCTCCGTTTACCAGGCTATTGTAAATATTATTGATTTTAATATGAATGCCGATGATGCCATTAATAAACCTAAGTTCCATCACCAGTGGTTACCAGATGAAGTGACCGTAGAAAAAGATTTTAATGTTGATGTGAAAAAGCAATTGCAGGCCATGGGTTATAAAATAACTGAGCGCGGCACTATTGGAAGAACAGAAGCAATAAGGATATTAAGTAATGGAAAGAGGGAAACAGTGGCAGATAAGAGAGGTGATGATTCGGTTGCCGGATTTTAATTTTCTATAACATCCTCTGTGCAACACTGTACTCTCATTACCTCTGTGTTTAAAAAAATCCGGAGCTTTAGTAAATATTTTTAACACTGAGGTAAAGAGTGCAGGGAGGTTTACAGAGATCAAATAAAACCATATGGCATTGGAAGAAGTTTTTTTAAAGGATTCTATCAAACGCTTTAAGTACTATAAAGAATTAGGCGATAAAACATTTGAGCAGCTGGAAGATGGCCATTTTTTTTACCAGCCCTCCACAGAAAGTAACAGCATTGCCGTGATTGTGCAACACCTCTATGGCAATATGCTGAGCAGGTGGACAAATTTTTTAACCGAAGATGGCGAAAAAGAATGGCGCAGGCGTGATGCTGAGTTTGAAGTGACAGACTGCACTAAACAGGATATTATTTCTTTCTGGAATGAAGGCTGGAACTGCCTCTTGAAAACATTGGAAAGCCTTACACCCGGCGATCTTGAGAAAACAATAACCATCAGGACAGAACCTTTAACAGTGCATGATGCCATCCTCCGGCAACTGGCACATTATCCTTACCATGTGGGACAGATTGTTTACCTCGGGCGATTGGCAAAAAATGAAAAATGGGTATTCCTCAGTATACCTAAGGGAAATAGTGCACAGTATTTGAATAGTGTGAAAGAAGCTCAGAACAAAAAATAAGGTAATGTAGTCAAAAATAATTTACGCTGTGAAATCGCTGGGCTCTCTGCGATGAGTTGTTTTTTTTCACCGCATAGAGGGGGAGGTTTCGCAGAGGTTGGGCATCTAATCACTACTCGCGTGATCAATCGGTACAGCCAATCCTTTCCAAACTTTTTTGGCTGTCCAGTCTTCATCTTTCCCATTCCATAAAGCATCGGTTGGTGGCAGGCCCAGTATTAAAAAAGCCTGTGCACATAAATACAGGCTACCGGTAGAAATATAAGTTTCGGCAATACCGGGTTGGTGGCCATAAATGCCTATCTGTAACCAGCCATTACCATCAAATGTACCCGGTGCACTGAGTTGTTTTTTTATCATGGTAAATAATGCGGTCCTAACCTGTTGTGGTGAAACATGATCGGGTAATGCTTTCATCAAAGCCACCTGTGATAATAACTGGAAGGCACCAAAACGGTAAGCCAGCGAGCGGCCCAATACCGGGTAAGTAGCTTCAGGCGAGATCATTCTTTCCTGAACGGCAGCATATCGTTTGCTCCGTTTTAACTGGATACTGAAATCAAGTACCGGTTTTTGACCTTTGTCTTTTAATACCTCTAAAACAGTTAGCAGCATCGGATGTATGACAAAACTGTTGTAATAATCCCAGTGAAAATTGGGTCCATCACCATAGGCTGCATCACCTTTATACCATTCTTTGTGTTTTTGAATGGCATTATCAATGCGTGCTTGGTCGCATTCACCTGTAAAATTCAGTAACCCTGTTTCTACCATCGCTACAAACAGTAACCAGTTGTTCTGTGGCGGTCTGGTGGCACGTGTGAGTTTTAATGCGGCTACCAGGTTTTTCTTTGTCACATCATCCAGCCTTCCCCATAACTGGTTAGGTGCCCGAAGTAATGCATGGGTTAAAAAAGCGGCATCTACCAGTGATTGCCCTTCTATGTTAAAATCAAGATAATCAGGTAAAGCCGGGTCTGTTCCGTTGCGAATACATTGCACAGCAAGGTCAATATATTTTTTTCGCAGTTTACCTTCTTCGGTGTCATCGGGACCGAGTTCGAGCCAGGGGGCCATGCCAGCCAGCAACCTCGCAAAACCTTCGAGGTAAGTTGACGGACTTGTCTTCTTCATGCCGTCCACTTTTTCAACAGGCATTTTTTCCTTTAATTTATTTTGACTGAGGGCAGTAAAAATCGGATCGGCAATTTTTGTTAATGATTTGATGAGATAGGCCCGCTCCTTTTTACCGTCTTTACTGTCATCCTCATTTTGCGAATAACTGTTTATCGTAAATGCTGCCACCATCAGTAACAGATAAAAAAAATGCTTGTAATACATCTGAATATTTTTTTTAGATATCATTATTTTTCAAGGTAGGATTTGTTTCGTCACAGATGCACAGGTTATATCAATAGGTATCTGTGGCAAACCAACATCATTTTTTATAATTCGTCAGGAACACACCCACCATAATCAATACAGCTGCTGCAATTTTGGGCAGGCTAAGGGTTTCGTTCAGGATGATCATTGAAGCAACTGTTGCAAAAAAAGGCTGCGTATAAATATAAGATCCTGTTACGCTGGCACCCAGCTTTCTGATACCATAATTCATTAACTGATAGGCAAAAAAAGTAGCACCTAACACTATATAAATTAAGCAAAACCAACTGAGGGTATCAAATGCAGACCAGGATACTTTCGTAAGATCATGCCAGCCTAAAGGCAGGCTGATGAATGCCCCGAATAAGAACACCCATTGCAAAATATGCATGGCTTTGTATTTAGCCATCAGGGGTTTAATGGAAATAATATAGGTTGAATAACTGATGGCTCCGATAATAATAAAGAGATCGCCCAGCGATTGCTCTGCACCGGAAGCAGAAGAAAGGTCGCGCGAAAATACCAGCAATGCGCCCCCGGAAATTCCCAGGAACAGGCCAATCAGTTTTAAGGCAGTTAAAGATTCTTTTAAGAACCAGGCAGCTAAAAAAGTAATCGCAATAGGTGTGGTTAAAATTAATAAAGAAGCATGGATAGGACTTGTTAATGACATGCCCCGCATAGAAAAAGTCTGGTTCATGGTGATACCCGCCAACGCACAAAAAACCAATAAAAGAAAATCTTTTTTAGCTATCCCCATCTTCACAGGCCTTACCGCATATAAGAACCAGAAGAGTATAGTGGTAACAGCTATCCTGATGGCCGTTAATGCCAATGGAGAAAGTAAACCCGGCGTGATGTGTTTAACGGCGATTACCGTAGTACCAAAGAAAAAATTACCAAGTAATACGGCGGCCCTTGCTTTTTGGTTTTCATTCATGAATTAAAAACTTATCCGGCTTCTGTATATGTTATGTGAATTAGAAAAGGGAACCACATGAACGGAGGTTCCCTTTTCCTTTTAGCTTATTTATTTTCGGCAATTGTTCTAAGCCGTTTATTAATACTTAAACACTTTTCCGTTGGCCATTACTTCTTGTGTTTTTTCATCGAAAGTAACTTTCGCACCTGTGCGGCATGCAGCATTGGCCATGATAGTAGCGATTGAATGGCTATAACCGGCTTCTACAGGCGCATTTGGCTGCTTGCGGCTACGAATACATTCCATCCAGTTACGAACGTGCGCGGTAGTTAATGCATCACCACCTGTATTGGCACCTGCTTCTACTTTTATAGCCATATCGCTCAAACTCAGTTCAGGTAAAAGATTGGGTTGCATTTTCATGTCTGCTGCCGGCTTGGCTTTTAAACCACCTTTGGGAGAAACCTTGTTAGTAATCAGGTTCAATTCACCGCCATTAGAATAATACAACTCTGCAGGGTTCTCATCGCCATTGTGCATGCGCGACATGAATACCACCTGGAAGCCTGTGGTAGGATCATCCGTTGGGCCGTACTCAAATACAGCAGTTGTGGTATCCCAGTTTCTTCTTCCGTCTTTCCATACATATACACCACCATTGGCTGTAACACTTCTTGGGTGTTGCAGGCCGGAGAACCAATTCACTGTATCAATCTGGTGGCTCATCCATTGGCCGGGCATGCCGGATGAATAAGGCCAGAATAAACGGTATTCCAGGTATTTTCTCGGATCAAAATTTTCATAAGGGCGGTTCAATAAAAATCTTTTCCAGTCAAGGTCCTCCTCTTTACACTGGGCAACCAAGTCGGGCCTTCTCCAACGGCCGGGTTGATTTACGTTCCAGGTTAATTCAACCATGGTGATCGGTCCGAATTTTCCCTGCTGGATAAAATCTGCCGCTGCCTTGTAATTAGGTCCGCTTCTTCTTTGCGAACCAATCTGTACAATACTTTTAGAGGCCCTTACCGCTTTTAATGCAGCCCGGTTATCTTCCATGGTTTCAGCAAATGGCTTTTCGCAGTACACATCACAACCTGCCTGCACGGCTTCCATCGCGTGCCTGGCATGTTGAAAATCTGCGGTACTGATAAATACAGCATCCACACTTTTAGAAGAATACAGTTCATCATTATTCCTGAAGGCAGTTACATCATGTCCCATCTTGTCTTTCAGGAATGCGGCACCTTCTTCCCTTCTTTTCTTCCAGATATCAGAAACGCCCACGATATCAAAATTCATTTCTTTATAAAACTTCATAAAAGGAGGGATATGGGAAGCCCTGTGACGGTCGGAGAAACCTACCACACCTACTCTTACTCTATCATTGGCACCAATGATATTTGCATAACTCTTTGCACTGAACCCAATGGAGGCGATATAGGTTCCGGCTGCGGCTTTTGCCGATTGTTTGATAAAATTGCGTCTTGTGTTTGACATATTACAATCGTTATGAGGGTGAAAAATTATTTAAGTTCCTTTATTTTAATACTTCGGTAGGCAACATGCGTTCCATGTTCCTGTAGTAAGATATGCCCTTTCGGCGCCATGCCAAAATCAGGTATCTTGGCATACTTACTTTTAGCCACCAGTGCATAAAAATACTGCGTTCCACGCTGGTATTCCAATACCTTCCAGCCATTCAGCCAATGTTCCACTCGGCCATCAGGAAATACAATAATCCTTCCGCGATTCCATTCGCCAATCGGTAGTTTTTCACGCCCGTTTTTCTTTGCCGGGATAAGGTCGTACAGGGAAGCCATTGTACGGTTACCAATAGAACCCAGTTTGGCGTCGGGATGTTTATCATCGTCCAATACCTGGTATTCCAGGCCAATAGCAGAGCCTGTTGTTTTTTCTTTTTCGGTTACAAAATATTTCACACCTGAATTGGCAGTGTCTGATAGTTGAAATTCAAACTGAAGATCGAAGGCACTAAATTCTTCTTTCGTTACTATATCTCCGCCATTTTGCGATTCTGCATTTTTTCCTTTGACTACATTAAATGTACCATCTTTAATATACCATGTTTTATCAGGAAAAAAATCTTTGTTGGCACCTCTCCAGCCATCTGTTGTTTTGCCATCCCATAACAGCCTTACACCCAGCCTTTTTTCATCGGGCGAAATATTATTGATCAGCGTATTCACTACGAACACATTGTCATCGGGTGAAGGTTGCAGGCTCTTTGTTTGTATCCGTACATTTTTCCAACGGATCTCCTCGCCAACATTTTGTGCATCTTTCACGGCATGCACCTGCAAGGCAATAAAACCTTTGGGTGTCATATCATCAATCAAATGTGCACAGGCCACACCGTTTACCCAGGTACGAATGCTGTTTCCGATACATTCTATCCGGTAATGGTTCCACGCATTATTTTTAAAAGCGGTTTTGGCAGCAGGGTTATTTTCCATAGAATATAACCAGCCCCGCCGGGCTTCATCATAAATACCACCGCTCCATCCGCGGTCGGAGGGATCTATTTCCATCTGATAACCATGCACCCTTTCCGGTGTTTTTGTATCTGTTACATTACATTTATCATTGGCATCTTTTATTTCACTCCGGAACTGAACGCCGGAATTCATATTGGGATTTACTTTAAAATCCACTTCGAAAATAAAATCGCCATATTCTTTTTCCGTTGCGAGAAAAGTGTTGGGCTCATTTAATACAGTTGTACCAACAATTTCACCGTTCTGTACAACATATTTAGCTTTGCCATTCAATTGCCTGAACCCTTTCAGGTCTTTACCATTGAACAAATTCTCCCATTGCTCTGCCTTTTTCTGGGCCGATACCCAACATAAGTTCACAAACAAAATAAGAACCAGTAAAACCTTTTTTTCCATTGTAATTGATTTAGAGATTGAAATATTCTTTTGCATTATAGTAACAGATATTTTTCAATATATCGCCCATCCATTTTTCGTCATTGGGAAGTATGCCTTTTTCCATTTCTTCCCCAATAAGGTTACACAGTATCCTCCTGAAATATTCGTGACGCGGAAAGGAAAGAAAGCTGCGGCTATCCGTAATCATACCGATGAATGTGCTTATTAACCCTATATTGGATAACGCATTCAATTGTTTTTCCATCCCGTCTTTCTGGTCGAGGAACCACCAGCCCGAACCAAACTGCATTTTACCTTTTATATGGCCGTCATTGAAATTGCCCAGCATACTCGCAAACACTTCATTATCGGATGGATTGATATTGTAAATAACCGTTTTGGCTAACTGTTCGGATTGGTCCAGCCTGTCAAAAAATGCCGACATCTGCATTGCCTGCGGAAAATCCCCCACAGAATCAAAGCCACTATTGGCACCTAATTTTTTATTGAGGCGTGTATTGTTATCCCTGATTGGGCCGAGATGGAATTGCTGTACCCAATTTTTTTTATGGTACATTTTGCATAATTCCAGCATCATAAAGCCCATAAAAGCTTGCGGATCGGAATAAGTTCCTTTCTTACTTACCACAAAACAAGTAAACTCTGTTTCCAACGAATGAGAGAACTCCGTTTTCCCCGGCATTTGTATAAAACCATGATCGGATACCCGGCAGCCATTGGTATGAAAAAAATCAATCCTGTTTTGCAAAGCTTCCAGCAGTGAAGGAATATCTGTTATATTAATACCACTTGCATTTTGCAGTGCAAGCAGATATTGAAAAAAATCTTCTTTCTTATCAATGAATAAAATTTTATCGGGCCTGAAGGAAGGGGAAACACGGATAGGGAATTTTTCTGCAGCCAATTGTTTATGATGTTCGAGGCTATCCCATGGCTCATCGGTAGTACCTACGTATTCTACTTTGAAAGAAGACAGGATAGATTTAGTCGTGTACGCACTTGTCTGCAATAGTTCATTACAGGCCTTGTAAATACCCGGGGCCGTTTTTTCATTTAAATAGTCTGTTATACCGAAAACATTTTTCAACTCCATGTGCGTCCAGTGAAACAAAGGGTTTCGTACGGTTAAGGGGACCATTTTTGCCCAGGTAGTAAATTTTTCTTCATCACCCGCGTCACCGGTGATGAAGTGTTCTGAAACCCCCAGTGTGCGCAGGGCACGCCATTTATAATGATCGCCTTTCAGCCATATCTCGGTAAGGTTGGCAAATTTTTTATTGTTTGCTATTTCATCAGGTGGTAAATGACAATGATAATCTATAATAGGAAGTTCCTTAACGTAATCGTGGTACAACCGTTGTGCAATCTTCCCCTGTAATAAAAAATTATCTGTTAAAAAGTAATTACTCATTCTGAGATCAATTAAAAATTATACGCCACTAAAAACCGTGAAGCCACCGTCAACACCAAGCTGCATGCCTGTTACAAATTTTGAAGCATCACTCAATAAATAAATGAGGGCACCCACGAGTTCTTCGGGTTTGCCAAATCTTTTGAAGGGGGTATTTTGCACAACCAGGTTACCGCGTTGCGTATAACTACCATCAGGATTTGTTAATAAGGTCCTGTTTTGTTCTGTGAGAAAGAATCCTGGCATAATGGCATTAACGCGTATCGCATCGCCATAGCGGTTGGCTACTTCTACCGCGAACCACTGGTTATAGCAGTCTATTGCCGCTTTGCCCATGCTGTAACCCAAGACTTTAGTTACTACCTGTTTTGAACTTACCGAGGAAATATTAACGATACTACCGCCGCCATTTTTAGCCATCACGGCACCAAATACCTGCGTGGGAATGATGGTACCCCATACATTGAGCAGCATCGCTTTTTTCATACCATCAATATTCATTGAAAAAATATCTGCATCGGGTGGCAATACTCCTTCAGGAATATTACCGCCTGCACCATTCACCAACCCATCAATCGTTCCGTATTTTTCGAGAATACTATCCTTTGCTTTTACCAGTTCAGCCTCTTCCAAAACATCTGCAACTACCGCGAATGCTTTACCTCCATTAGCAATAATTTGATCTGCCCTTTGTTTACCTACTTCGGCATTGCGCCCAAGAATAACGGAAATACCCCCGGCATTGGCAATACCTTTTACAAACGATCCACCTAAAACACCTGTTCCACCCGTTACAATAATCACTTTATCTTTCAGAGAGAATAAATCATTGGAGTCCATACGCAATTCGAATTAGCAGTGAATTTGGCTTTTTTTTGTCAGCAGGCAACTTTAACTGCTATATTAATTTACGAAAACGATGTAGGTTATTCCGATCCACCATCTGATATACGTTTTTATATACATACCCTAAATTATTGTGGAATCATCTCCACTCTTTTGATACTGGCTATCGCCACCAAAAAATCTTTTCGTTTCTTTATAAAAATAAGTGAATCCCCTTTTTGTTTTTGTATTACACCTTCCACGATCACTTCTTCATTCATGCCAAATACTTTTAAAGGTGTTTTGTGATCAATAAAATAAGTGTATGCAGATTCAGCGTGATTGTTAACAGTAGCCGAGGGATTGGTTACCCCTTTCCCGCTTTTGGTCGTGATTAAAATCACACCGAACATTCCGCGTGAACCATAGGCAGTTTGAGAAGCGGCATCCTTTAAAACACTGACCCCTTCTATATCCTGTGGGTTGAGCCCCCCAATATCATTAGCACTATTGAAAACTGTGCCATCAACCACAAATATTGGTTGGCCCTGGGCAGTCAAACTACCAGTACCTCTTATCGTGATGCTTCCTCCGCCTGTACTGATATTAGTTTTTACATCCAAACCAGGCACATCCTTAAGCATTTCATAAATGGTTTTATAAGAACCCTGCGGAAGACCGGCTGATTTTGCCTGCGCAAAAGTGTTCCCGGAAATAAATACAAAAAAACTACTGAGAAATAACACGCTTATCTGTTTGATAGTTTTCATACTTTATTTTTTATTGGCTAATTTTTGTGCCTGTGTTGTAGTATAATATTTAGCCAGCATATTCGGCACTTCCCATGCAGGCATGGTATGGTTTGATAAATAATCCAGGTATTTTTCTGTAACACGGGCAAAATGTGATTCATGGCCTTCTTTAAAAGATTCAGGTATGATTACTTCCCAGCCTTTATCAT
>JAYTOS010000048.1:0-6868 GCA_043747705.1 Bacteroidota bacterium | reverse complement strand
GTATTAAATGTAAAATACCTTACCGAAGTATCCCGTTGCGTGGCACCAGCAGTGCTGGAACTGTAATACAAAGCAAATTTCGTATTCGTATCAGACAGGTTAACCTTTAATAAAGCATTACCCGTACCTCCCTGGTTAACCGTTACGGCAAAACCGGCAAAATAAGATCGGAAAGCAGAATCAGACGCGTAAGCATTGGTAGAATCGTAATCCTTAATAAATCTTTTTGCTACATTATCCCTTAACCTGATACGTATTTGATTTTTGGCATTCTCAAAACGGTTTTTCACAGAATCGGTTAACCTGCGAATATCTACTGCTAAAGGATTGGCTAATGACGCACCTATATTTACGGGGGTTTTATTAGGATAATTGGCTGGATACCCAATAGCCGGATCAAGTGGGGTAGTTTGGCTGATTTCAGATATATTCAATATTATAGGCTGTGTAGAATCGCCATAAACACCTTTATAGCTGAGTATTAATACAGCAGAATCTATTTTCACACTGTCTTTAGCACCGGGAATTGAAAATGGGTAATTAGAAGGCTTCAACTCAAAAAACAGAGAAGCTTTGGTCTTGCCAAAAAGCGGGTCATTATTAATATATCCCACAATATGGTTATCTCCCCTGTATATACGTGTAGTATCAGTATCTTCGAAACTATCGGTAATCACATCCAGTAAGGTGTCTTTGGTAATAACGCCGTCTATATCGGGTATCAAACCACCCCCAATATCTGTTGAGGAAATGCGTGTACAGCCCGCAAAAAAACCGATCAAACAAATAGAAAAAATAGATATTCTACGCAGTGTAAAAAATGAATACATGTGTTAGTAATTACTTGCCCGCAAGGTCGTTGTACAATTCTAAATACTCTGTTAAATCAGAATCCCATCCTTTAAAAGGCACTACTTTCTTTCCTTTCACTTTAGCGAATTCTTCAGTAAGCTTTTTTTCAATTTTATCGGCTCCGAAAGTAATGGCATCCGCAAAGGTTGCACCGCCCCTGAACATGGCAGTATTATTACCTTCTTTAAATGCCTCAAGGTCTTTTTCCTTGATATTGCCGTTGATGATCGCTTTCTGCGCAAAATCAGCTCCCAGCTTCTCTTTGAATGTATTCTGTCCGATAGTAAAAACAACTTTGCTGTTGCCGAAAACAGGCTCTTTTTTATAAGCTGTTTTAATATAGGCGGGTATCAATCCGGTCATCCAGCCGCTGCAATGGATAATATCCGGGGGCCATCCGAATTTTTTTACGGTTTCCAGTGCGCCTTTACAGAAGAATACGGTTCGCAGGATATTATCATCAAACCATTTCTCTTCTTCATCATGAAAGACCTGCTTACGTTTGAAAAAATCTTCGTTCTCAAGAAAATATACCTGTAACCGTGCATTGGGCAGGGAGGCTACTTTAATCTGCAATGGATAATCATCATTGTCAACCGACACGTTGATACCTGAAAGCCTTACCACCTCATGTAAACGGTGCCTTCTTTCATTAATAACACCAAAGCGCGGCATGATGCACCTTACTTCCAAACCAGTGTCGTTACTCTTGATGGCTAACTTGTTGATTACCTCAGCAAATTCCGTCAGCTCCAGGTAAGGTGACATCTCTGTAGAAATGAATAAAATTCTTTTCTTTGTTAACATTAGTATGCGAATTTTAGCACGATGCTGGAAAATGAGTTGGCGAAGGTACATAAATTACAGCGAAAACCAACAGTTAACAGGCTTTTACCCCTAATATGACCCCTGATGATCTTATTTAAAAGAGCGGCCGACATAAATAAATACCTGAAAATCAAATCCAAATCAGGAGACAGCCTTGGGTTTGTACCTACCATGGGAGCGCTGCATGCAGGACATATTTCATTGCTTGAGAATAGTAAAAAAGTAAACACATTAACCGTTTGCAGCATTTTCGTTAATCCCACACAATTTAACGATCCAAAGGATTTTGCAAAATACCCCGTTACACCTGAGAAAGATATATTGGCATTGGAACAGTGTGGCTGCGATATATTGTTTCTTCCTTCCGTTGAAGAAATCTATCCGCAAGGCATAACCGGGTCCCCGGTTTTTGATCTTGGCTATCTGGAAACTATTTTAGAAGGAAGCTACCGGCCCGGGCATTTTCAGGGGGTATGCCAGGTAATGAGCCGGCTTTTAGAAATAGTAATGCCGGATACCCTGTATCTGGGACAAAAAGATTACCAGCAATGCATGGTCATTAAAAGACTGATTGCTTTGAACGGTTGGCCAATACAATTGACCGTTTGTGCCACTTTACGCGAAAACACAGGCCTGGCCCTGAGCAGCCGTAATATGCGGTTGACAGCAACGGAGAAAGAAAAAGCGGCTATTATTTTTAAAGCATTACAATACCTCGCACAACAAATCAAACCCGGTGAAATGGTTGAATATAAAACGAAGGCTGAACAAATGATCACAGAAGCCGGGTTCGAAAAAATTGATTATGTATCCATTGCCGATGCGGATACTTTAGAACCCATAACCATCTGGAACGGACAAACACCCCTTGTGGCCCTGGTTGCTGCTTTTCTTAATGGAGTGCGATTAATTGATAATATGAGGCTAATTAACACCGAATAGCATTGGGAGTACCCGGAAATAAACATTAATTAAAATAGCTTACTTAACTTGCCAACGAATGTTTGTATATGAATAAACGGTTGGTTTCAGCTTTACAATATATCTTCTTCCTCGGTTTGGGTGTGTTTCTGGTTTGGTGGAGTTTGCACCAGATACCTGATGAGAAATGGGGTGAATTTAAACGGTCGCTGGTAACGGCCCATTACGGGTTATTGTTCCCTGTATTTCTTATTCTCTCCCTTAGTCATATATTAAGGGCACTTCGTTGGCGGATTCTAATGTTGCCAATGGGTTACAAGCCTTCTTTTATCAATACTTTTTTCGCGGTGATGATTGGTTACCTGGCCAACCTTGCAGTGCCGCGCCTTGGTGAAGTATTAAAATGTACCATTCTTGCGAAATATGAAAAAGTACCCGCAGAAAAATTAGTAGGCACCATTGTTGCCGAACGCGCCATTGATGTAATCTCTCTGGGCATCATTTTTTTATTGGCCCTGGTAAGCCAGTTTGATGTGGTTGGTGAATTCGGCACACAGCTGTTTAAACAATTATTCGAAAACAGTACCGGGCGTTTTTCCTGGTTGAAACTCGGTATCGTACTCGGGGTTTTAGCTACTATTATTATTGCTGTAAAAATATGGTTCTACCAGTTTGCTCATTTAAAAATTGTGATACTCTTCAAAAAAATACTAAACGGTATTTGGGAAGGTCTCAGCAGTGTTAGAAAACTAAAACAAAAAGGGTTATTTATTTTTTACAGTGTTGCCATCTGGTCTTTATACATTGGTGGCACCTGGGTTGGACTGCTCGCAACACAAGGCACAGCACACCTGGGTTTGAAAGAAGCTATATCTGCACTGGCATTCGCAAGTATCGGGATGATTGTTACGCCGGGGGGCATTGGGGCGTATGCCTATTTTCTGGCCAAAGTACTGGAGAAAAACAATATCCCTTTTGAAATAGGTTTTGCAAACGGCACCCTGCAATGGTTTGCACAGTTTTTAATTGTAGTGCTCGTTGGCGGTTTCTGCCTGGTACTACTCCCTTTTTATAACAAACAAAAAAAACATGAAAGCAGTTAGTGCGATTGATAAAAAAATATTTACGCTTCCGCAACTGCTGGCACAGGTAGCCAGCTGGCGGGTAACTGATAAAACGATTGCCTTTACAAATGGTTGTTTTGATATTTTTCATGAAGGGCATATTTTCTCTTTATCGGAAGCCGCCAAAGAAGCTGATTATTTAATTATAGGTGTGAACAGCGACAGCAGTACCCGAAAATTAAAAGGCCCCGAAAGGCCTGTGAACCATGAATACAGCCGGGCCCTGTTACTTGCCCATCTTGCCATAGTTGATGCTGTGATTATTTTTAATGAAGACACTCCACGAGAGTTAATTACCGCTATCCTGCCAGACGTTTTAGTAAAGGGTGGCGATTATACCATTGAACAGATTGTAGGCTCCGCAGAAGTGTTGGCCAATGGCGGCCGTGTGGTGATCAACCCTATTATAAAAGGGTTTTCTACAACAGGCATCATTGAGCAGATAAAAGCTTCCTACTCGTAATGATTTTGGAATTGGCATAAAATTCATGGTAAACTTAACATTGATGAAAACATCACTTACTTATATTTGACTTTAGTGGCTTTGGAATACTCATCGGCTATTTCCCAATCCAAAAATTTCCCAATTCCTCTCTATGCCAAAAAAAATACTCATTCAAAGGGATATCAGCTGGTTAAGTTTTAATGCAAGGGTATTGCAGGAAGCTAATGACCCGGAAGTACCTTTAAAAGAGCGTATCCGTTTTTTGGGAATTTTTTCTAATAATTCGGATGAATTTTTCAGGGTTAGGGTAGCTACCCTGAAACGCATGCTTGAGTTTGCAGAAAAGCGAAAGAAATTGAACATGCACATGGAAGAAGCTCCACAGGCCATCCTTGACCAGATACAAACAATCGTGCTCCAGCAACAAAATGAGTTTAACCGTATATGGGATGGCATTTTAAAAGAATTAAAAAAAGAAGGCATCCTGCTGGTTGATGAAAAACACCTGACCAAAGAACAACAACTGTTTGTTAAAACATATTTTGATGAAGAGGTGCGCTCAAACATCATCCCCTTGATGATCGAGAGTCTGCCACAACTGCCCTACCTGCGCGACAAAAGTATTTATCTGGGTGTAGTCATGCGCAAAAAAAATTCTGCATATCACCAAAAATATTCATTAATAGAAGTACCGGTAAAAGCCACAGGAAGGTTTATACAGTTGCCTTCCAGAATCAATGAGAAGCATATCATCCTCCTCGAAGATGTAATCCGTTTTAACCTGCCGAATATTTTTTCCTATTTTGAATATGATTATTTTGATTCGTATGTTTTTAAAGTAACCAAGGATGCAGAAATAGATTTAGACAATGATGTAAGTACCAGTTTTGTGGAAAAGATGGAAAAAGGGGTTAAGAACCGCCGCAAAGGGAAGCCCGTCCGTTTTGTATATGATAAAGAAATGGATGCGGGCTTGTTGGAGTACCTTATCCGCCGCCTGAGCCTTAACCGCAAAAGCAATATCATACCCGGAGGACGCATTCATAATTTCAGGCATTTTATGGACTTTCCTGATGTGTTCAATACAAAGAAAACACGTCGTGCGGCTTTTGCACATCCCGATTTACAAAGCTCAATGCGGGTTACAGATGTGATTATTAAGAAAGATGTGATGCTGCATTTCCCCTATCATTCTTTCAATGCCATTATAGATTTACTGCGTGAAGCAGCGATGGATCCTGATGTGAGTTCTATCAAAATAACAGCTTACCGTTTGGCATCAAATTCAAAAGTAATCAATGCATTAATTAATGCTGCCAGAAACGGTAAAGAAGTAGTAGTGATGCTGGAACTGAAAGCCCGGTTTGATGAAGAAGCCAATCTGGAATGGAAAAAAATACTGGAAGAGGAAGGTGTGAAAGTATTACTGGGTGTACCTAAAATGAAGATCCATGCCAAATTCTGTATCATTAAAAAAAGAAAAGCCAATAAAACCATCCAGTACGGTTTTGTAAGTACCGGTAACCTTAACGAAAAAACAGCAAACGTTTATGGCGACCACTGCCTCTTAACCGCTAACCGGAATGTGATGGCAGATATCAACCGGATTTTTCGTTACCTCGAAAACTGGAAAACACATGCCCCTTATTTAAGTATGTGCAAAACACTACTGGTCTGTCCAACCACCATGCGCAAACAGATTGGCGTACTAATTGACAAAGAGATCAAACATGCCAAAGCGGGAAAGCAGGCAAAGATCATACTCAAAGTAAATTCATTAAGCGATGCATTACTCATTCAAAAATTAAATAGCGCAGCCGCGGCGGGTGTAGAGATTAAGATGATTGTAAGGGGCATTTTTTGCGCGATGACCCAAAACAAAAAAAATAAAAACCGTGTTACGGCAGTCAGTATTGTGGATGAATACCTTGAGCATGCACGCGTGATGATCTTCCATAATATGGGTAAAGAAAAAGTATATATATCGAGTGCCGACTGGATGGTGCGTAACCTCAACCATCGGGTAGAAGCGGCCATTCCGATAATGAACCCCGTTATACGCGATGAATTAAAGGATATTATCCACATTCAATTAAGAGATAATGTAAAAGCCAGAATCCTTGACAATGACTTATCCAACAACTATGTACCTTCCGTAGGTAAAAAACAGGTACGTTCCCAGATAGAAACGTATCATTACCTGCACAAGAAAAATATAGTGAACAGTGAGGTTAGCCGCCATTGATATCGGAAGTAACGCAGCCAGGTTATTAATAGCCGAAGTAACACAGGATAATGAAGGAAGACCGCAGTTTAATAAATTGAACCTCGTACGTGTTCCCTTACGACTGGGTTTTGATGTATTCGAGAGAGGCGAGATCTCGAAAGAAAAGCGGGGCATGGTATTACAGACCATGAAAGCATACGGCCATTTGATTAATGCATATGGTGTTAAGCATGTGATCACCTGCGCCACGAGTGCCATGCGCGATGCAAGAAACAGCAACGACCTTATCCGCAAAGTAAAATTAGAAACCGGCCTTGAAATAGTGATCATCAGCGGAGATTTTGAAGCCACGCTTATCTACGAGAACCATGTGGCTGAGAACATGGATACCGATCATAGCTACCTGTACATTGATGTAGGCGGTGGCAGTACGGAACTTACTTTTTTCGCAGATGGCAAACTCATCTTCAA
>JAYTOS010000047.1:0-2182 GCA_043747705.1 Bacteroidota bacterium | reverse complement strand
CCAAAAGGGCGTTTGGCAAATACAACCCAATCTTTTTTATATAATTGATTGAGCAGTTCAGCGTTTATTTGAAGGGGCAATTGCTCTCGCAGCGCAGCAAGGAACCTTGCTCTAAAAACCTTGCTCATTGCTTTTACGGAGAATAAATATTTGCCATTGGTTTTTGCCGTCTTCCACTTCCCCTGTTTATTTAAGCCGCCGCCCGGTACGATGCAATGCAGGTGAGGATGTAAACTTAAGGTCTGTCCCCAGGTATGTAAAATTGCAATCATTCCGCTTTGTGCACCCAGCCATTTATGGTCCTTACCAAAACTATTGAGCACACTCCAGGCAGTTTGAAACAGGATATTATACATACTGGCTGGCTCGTGCAGGCAGATAGTATTAAGGGTATCCGGCAGGGTAAATACCACATGAAAATAGGGCACGGGTAAGAGTTCCTGCTCTCTGGCCTGTATCCATTTTTCACGCTGGTTACCCTGGCACTTCGGGCAATGCCGGTTGCGGCAACTGTTGTAACTTATACGCAGGTGACCACAGGATGTACAACCATCTACATGTGCCCCAAGAGCAGCAGTTCGGCAACGCCTCACGGCATGGAGTGTACGCAATTGCCAGCGGTTAAACTTTTCGCTTTGCTGTACCGCTGTCCAATTTGTATTGAGTACATCAGCCATTTCAAAAGCGGGCTGCATCAGTGTTGGTTATATAAAGTATCTAACGGGCTAAACACTGTTTGAGACGATGGCTGGGCAATATGGAGATAGACCATCGTTGTTTCTATGTATGCATGACCAAGCAGTTCTTTGATCGTTAAAATATTAACCCCCTGTTCTAAAAGATGGGTGGCATAACTATGGCGCAGCGTATGGGTATGCACTTGCTTGCGAATACCTGCACGTTTTACTGCCTCACAAACCGCCCATTGTGTACCGCGTTGAGAAAGGGCTTCGCCATCATTTCCTTCAAACAAATATTGACGGGGATGCTCAGCAGAAATGAATTGGGCAATGCCGCGGCACAACATTTTACCCAGCGGCATACAGCGGTCTTTGGATCCCTTACCCATCCGAACATGCAACATGCCCCGTTCAATATCGGCATCGGAAACCAATAAGTTACGCACTTCACTGCACCGAAGTCCGCACCCATAACACAAGCCGATGATGAGCCGGTGCTTTAATAATTTACAGGCAGACAGCATGGCTTTAATTTCAGTACCATTGAGTACAGCGGGTAGTTTAATACTTTTATCTATTTTGGGCAGAGAAAATTGCTTGTACTCCAGCCCCCTGATACGGCAGGCATACCGCAATCCATACACAGTAAATTTAAAAAAAGTCGCCGAAGTGGTACCCCTACTTTTAACAAGGTATAAGTAATCCATCACCTGTTCTGCATCCAGCTCAAGGGGAAAGCAATTGTAATGAAGTGCAAGGTGAGCTAGTTGCCGCGAATAATTGGCAAGGGTACTCTTACTTTTTCCGCTGATAGAAATAGATCGTTCAAGCTCTTTGTAAAGCAGGGAAAACCCCGTAATTTTATTACAGGCCTGTTGTACAACAGTTACATAATCGGTAGCTGCAGTCCGCAGTCCGGTAGTTGGCTTTGTTTGCATAAAAAAGATTTTAGTGATATGCAAAATTAACACGCGCTCAATGCAGCCCACTGCTGGCTAACTACCGTAGGTTTAGTACAACAGTGGGTTTTGTGCAAGTGCGGCTTGAGATTGTAGCAATGATCAGTAGGAACATAGCGGCTGT
Organism: Bacteroidota bacterium; assembly: GCA_043747705.1. Classification (GTDB taxonomy): domain Bacteria; phylum Bacteroidota; class Bacteroidia; order Chitinophagales; family Chitinophagaceae; genus Sediminibacterium. The sequence continues at coordinate 419 of JAYTOS010000047.1, read as the reverse complement.
TGTTCAGTCTTGGCCAACATCGCCAAACATTGGTTCTAAACATTTAACTTTTTCCGGGCAGCGGTTCCGGGCGGAAGGAATTCTAATGCCACACCTGACACAAAGCCCTGTCGTAAGCTGCAATGGCAAAACGCAACACCCTAATGGCAAAACGTTTACAAATCATATTGACAGTAACAGCAATTATATTTTTTGTAATTGCCTTCATTCTTGACATCACATCTTTTGGACTAGAAAGAAACATTTCTTTGAAAAGTATTGAAATTATTAGATTTTTAGCAATTGTTTCAATGGTTGCTGCGGTCGGACTTTTGCTTGGTTTATTTTTATTTCGTAAGCAAAATTATAGACGAAGAATTGTGTTGACTATTCCAATTGCCTTCATACTTTTTTCATGTGCCGGTATTATAATGACTGCT
>JAYTOS010000046.1:0-2376 GCA_043747705.1 Bacteroidota bacterium | reverse complement strand
TGATCAATACTTTTGTTAGCCGTGTTCACTTTACCAACTGTTACCTCTTTAGGATCTTTCATGTACTTCTTGCTCACCTTACGTATTTCGGCGGGCATGGTTGCACTGAATAACCAGGTACTTTCGCGTGCTGGGGTATTTTTCAGGATAAATTCGATATCATCCTGGAAACCCATGTTCAGCATTTCATCAGCTTCATCCAACACCACATATTTGATCTGTTCGAGGTTGATAGCTTTTCTTTCGATCAGGTCTATCAATCGTCCCGGCGTTGCTACTATGATCTGTACGCCCCTTTTCAGGTCGCGTATCTGTAAACCAATAGAAGCACCACCATACACAGCCACCACAGAAACCCCGGTCATGTATTTTTTAAAGAGCTCTATTTCTTTTACGATCTGCATACACAGTTCCCTGGTGGGACAAACCACCAAAGCCTGCGGGTATTTAGCTGCCGCATCAATAATATGTAGCAAAGGCAGGCCAAAAGCCGCTGTTTTGCCGGTTCCCGTTTGCGCCAGTCCAATAAAGTCCCTGGTGCCACTCAGCAATACGGGTATTGCCTGTTCTTGTATTGCGGTTGGGTTCACATACCCCAACTCGTTCGTTGCCTGAATCAATCTAGCATCAATTCCCAACGCTTCAAATGTCGTCATGTATTAAAAAATTTGCGGCAAAGGTAGTTTTTATACGCCTCTTTGCCTGTTTTTTGTTTGAAACCCAGCAGTAGCGGGGATTTCAGCTGTTATTGCGTCGCACTTTTGTACATCCTATCCACTATTCTGCTTAAGTGAATAGTGAGTGGTGAGTAAAGACCTGATTCACTCATGTCTCACAACACACAACTCACTATTCACCATTCACCACTCACTATTTTAAGATCCGTTTAATCCCATTCGCATTCTCTATCAGTTCACCTAAATATTCATAATTCTCTTTCTCCAGGCAGGCTTTGAATTTGCGTAACTGGGCAATATGTTCATTAAGCACGTCGAGCACATTTTCCCTGTTCTGCATAAAAATAGGTACCCACATGGCGGGGTTACTTTTAGCCAGGCGGACGGTACTTTCAAAACCACCACTTGCCAGTTCAAAAATGGCATCCCCTTCTTTTTCTTTTTCCAAAACTGTATTGGCGAGGGCAAAAGAAGTGATATGCGATATATGACTTACATAAGCTACATGTACATCATGGTCGGCTGCATTCATGTATATAAGGTGCATACCTAATAAGCCATATACTTTTTCTACCAATGATACTGCATCTGCATCGCTGTTTTCTTTGCTGCAGATAACGGTTGCTTTTCCTTCAAAAGCACCTTTTACGGCTGCTTCCGGACCACTGTATTCTGTACCCCACATAGGGTGTGTGGCTACAAATCTTCCCCGGTTTGGATGTTTGGCCGCAGATTCGCAGATTATTTTTTTGGTAGACCCTACATCCATTACCACCTGCCTGTTTACCAGTTCTAAAACAACCGGCAATAATGCTTCCGCTGCATTAATAGGTGTTGCCAGTATAACGAGATCTGATTGCAGTACCGCTTCTTTCAGCTCCCGGATCTCATCTACCAATCCCAGTGCCAATGCTTTTTGGCAGTGTTCAGCATTGGCATCTACACCGATTATTTTATCGGCAAACCCTTTCTCTTTCAATGTTAGCGCCATTGAACCGCCGATAAGACCTATACCAATTATTGCTATTGTCATTTTAATTAGTCATTAGTAATCCGTAATTGAAAAAATATAAACGGTAAGTGATTTTAATCATTACTGATTCGTTTTATCGCTTCTTCAAATTTCTCCAAACTCCCGCATAAACTTACCCTGATATATCCATCGCCGGCACTGCCGAAAATTCCGCCGGGGGTAATGAATACGTTTGCATTGTATAAGACCTCATCACTTAGCTGGTAACCGGTTTTATAAGTGGCAGGTATTTTTGCCCATACGAACATGCCTACCTGTGTTTTTGAAAATTGGCAGTTGAGTAATATGAGTAATTCAAATACTTTTTCTCTTCGCTTTGCATAGATGGTATTTATTTCATCGTACCATTCCTTACTAAGGCACAAAGCTTTTGCTGCAGCCAGTTGTACGGGCAGAAACATGCCACTGTCCATATTACTTTTAAAACGCAATACCTCATCAATCCTTTCTTTAGCACCGCATAACATACCTACTCTCCAGCCGGCCATGTTCTGGCTTTTACTTAAAGAATTTAATTCGATTACTACCTCTTTGCCCCCCTCCACACTTAATAAACTCATAGGTGTTTCATTCAAAATAAAACTGTAAGGGTTATCGTGACAGATCAGAATATTGTGTTTTTTACCAAAAGTCACAATCTTTTCAAACAGGGCTTTGGTTGGTAAT
>JAYTOS010000045.1:0-9090 GCA_043747705.1 Bacteroidota bacterium | reverse complement strand
AAATTTGGGTTGTATTTTCCTGCATAACAAAGGTTTAGTTTGTAGTAAAGTGGTAGAAGTTGTAAATAACCTTTGGTTGAAGGGAGGGAAAGCATAAAGAAACGATGAAAAACCGGTATTTACAGTTGTGTGGGAGGTTTTAGGGCTATTTTAACGGGTTCTGAACTTGGGGTAGCCAATCTTCATTCCAAATACTACCTTTGCCGCTCAATAAAATCTTGTATGAAGACGGATAAGAATACGGTCGTTGGTTTAGTATTACTGGGTATTTTATTTTTTGCCTATTTCTGGTACAGCAATAAACAGCAAAGTGAATTGCTTGTGATCAAGCAAAAGCAGGAAGATTCCATCCGGCGGGTGAATGCAGCTAATATAAAACCGCAGGATGTGGCTCTTGCGCGCATAGATTCTTTAAAAAGGGATTCTGCCAGCAGGGTTTCAGCAGCAGGCGATTTTACAGCAGCAGCCATCAGCACAGAACAATTGGTGATAATCAGTAATGAGCTGATGACGGTTACCTTCTCCACTAAAGGGGCACAGGTAAAAACGGTTGAACTAAAAAATTATACTTCAGTTGATGGTAAAAAAGTGGTCTTGGTAAATGACCAGTTAGGTTATAATATCAATACCTCTGCTAACCAGGCATCGCCCACTGCTAATTTATTTTTTGCAGCTTCGCAGCCGGTTAACAATGCTGATGGCACGAAAACCATCAGCTTTACATTGGCTGGTGCCAATGGTGAAAGTATTACGCACCAATACATAATCAAACCTAACGAGTACATGATCGACTGGAATGTGATGATGACAGGTGCTGATAAATTACTCAGCCAGGGACAATTGAATATGCAATGGCATACAGCTACCTATCAACACGAAAAAACTGCAGCTTATGAAAGGCAGATGTCGAATATCTGTTTTTCGGAAGGCAATAGTTTTGATTATATCTCTGTTAAAACAGAAAGAAAATTTGAGAAGCCGGTACAATGGATAAGCGTGGTACAACAGTTTTTTAACAGTACCCTTATCGCGAAAAACAATTTTACAGGCGGGCAGATTAACTGGGCACGTAAAACAGACTCAAGCAATGCATTAGCCACAGCCGATGCAAGCCTGCAAATGAAATTGCCTCTTACCGCTTCTGTAAATGTACCCTTCCAGCTATATTTCGGACCGAGCGATTATACCATATTGCAGAAACAGGCACCCGAAATGGATAAGATTGTGAACCTGGGAAGGGATATGTATTCTTTTGTACGGCCTATTAACAAATACATCATTAAAAATGTATTTGATTTCTTTGCAGGATTTGTAAAGAACTTCGGATGGGTAGTATTACTCCTTACATTATTTATCCGTTTGGTAACCGCTCCTTTAACTTATACCAGTTACCTGAGTGGCGCAAAAATGAAAGTATTGCGACCCGAACTGGATACCCTGAAAAAGAAATTCGGAACCGACCAGCAGGGATTTGCCATGGAGCAGATGAAATTATTCAGGGAAGCGGGTGTAAACCCACTGGGTGGCTGTATACCGGCCTTATTACAGATACCGATCTTCTTTGCCCTGTATAGTTTCTTTAACTCGAATATTTCTTTGCGCGGGCAGGATTTTTTATGGAGCAAGGACCTTTCGTCGTACGACTCGATTGCACATTTGCCTTTTACGATACCCGCCTATGGAGATCATGTAAGTTTGTTTACCATTACGGCGGTAGCTACCAGCTTCCTGATATCTATTTATAATATGAGTATGACCCCAACACAGGATAACCCTGCTTTGAAATACATGCCATATATTTTTCCATTCATGTTATTATTCATCTTTAACAAATTGCCATCGGCCCTTACCTGGTACTATACGGTTTCGAACGTAATAACTTTAGGCCTGCAATTTGTAATACAGAACTATATTATTAACCATGATAAGATACTGGCCAAGATAGATGAGAAACGAAAAACGCCTAAAACAAAAAGTAAATGGCAGCAACGTTACGACCAGATGATGGACAGCCAGAAAAAGTTGCAGGACCTGAAGGATAAAACGCCGAAAAAGAAATAAGGGCAACCGGGAATTTTAGAGATTGTCTTTCATTATCAAAAAATCCCGGTTAACAAAATAGTTAACTTAGCATTAAAACAGCAGTCAGATGAAAAAATTTCTTGTTAGCTTTTGCTTTTTATGTGCAATGTATGTCCAGGCACCTGCTCAACAAAGGGTGGTAGCAGACTGTACGATTACCTATGCCATTAGTACCGATGAAAGTACCGGTGATAAATCAGCGATCGAATCATTTAAAGCCAGTACGAAAACGGTCTATATCAAAGCAAATGATAGCCGCACTGATTTGGTGAGCCCATCCTTCACACAAACGCTTTTGTATAATAAGACGGGTGGTACAGCTGTTATCCTGCGTGAATTCGGGAATAATAAATTTATGACCAGGCTTGACAATAGCAAATGGGTGGCTGAAAATAAAAAGTATGACGGCATGAAGGTCACCTACGTAAGCGGGGATACAAAAACGATACTGGGATATGAGTGTAAAAAAGCAGTGCTGGAACTAAAAGATGGCAGCGCGTTTACATTGTATTATGCAACCAATATTGTCCCCTCAGTAAAAGAATTTGAATACCAGTTTAAAGATATACCAGGATTTGTGCTGGAGTTTGAATCGCAGGAAACAGATAGTAAGAAAATAAAATATACGGCTACCAAAATAAACCTAAGCCCGGTTCAGGCTTCACGCTTCGACATACCCACCAGCGGATACAGAATACTGAATTAATGTTGTTGTGGAGAAGGCGTCTTAAACTTAGATGCCTTTACTTTAAACTTGTAAGGGTAAATATAAGTTGTGTTACCGTTATCAAAACGTAACATGGAGTTTACTTCAACACCTGAAAAAGTTCCTTTGGAAGATGACATGCTTTGCGCACCCTTATATTGAAGCCCCGATTTGATGGAAGAAAAAGACAATCCTTTGTGAGATAAAGAACTCAGGTTTTTCAGCGAATATTTGCTGTTTTTGCTTTTCTCATCAGCAATGCCGGTAAATGAGAACGCAGCATACACTACCTGTATACCCATCGCAAGAAGGGCAACAAAGGTGGCTTTTATTATATATCGCTTTAAACTCATTTTAACAAAAATAGGGATTTCCCAAATAATACACAATTCTCATTTTATTAACCAGACGTTAACAAAACAAAAAAGTTACCTAAAACTTGAAAAAAATTGGTTTTTTGTCCTAAATTGTATAAACCTTATAGCCAGATGCGTGAAAATCCGTACCGCGAAGACCGCGAAGAGCTAAAAGAACTCCTGAAACAGTACCATAACCTGAAAAATGGCCGTCAACACTGCTTTCTTGAAGAAGACGCTTTTGAACGAATAATAGACCATTTTGATGAAAAGGATAACCTTCCCGAGGCTTTAGAAGCCTCTGAAATAGGTTTATCTCAGTTTCCCTATTCCTCTCAATTAATGATTAAAAAGGCTGATCTGCTGCTGGCTTCCCGTAAGTACAGCGAGGCTTTGGATGTACTGGAAGTGGCAGAATTATATGATAGCAGCGACCTGAACCTCTATATACTTAAAACAGATGCTTACCTGGCCCTCGACCAACAGGCCCAGGCCGTAGACTTGCTGGAAGCTGCTTTGCTGCTTTTTGAAGGGGAGGAAAGACTTGACCTTTTATTTGAACTGGCAGATGTATATGACGATTATGAAGAGTTCGATAAAGTATTTGATTGTCTGAAATTGATATTGGAAGAAGAACCCAATAATGAAGAAGCATTATATAAAATATGTTTCTGGACAGATTTTACCGGCCGCAATGAAGAAAGCATCCGTTTGCATCAACAGATCATCGAAGATTTTCCATTTAGCGAACTGGCATGGTTTAACCTGGCAGCGGCTTACCAGGGATTGAAATTGTACGAAAAATCAATTGATGCTTACCAATATGCAGTAGCGATTGATGAAAAATTTGATTATGCTTACCGGAATATGGGAGATGCCTATCTCCGCTTAAGAAAATATAAGGAAGCGATTGAAGTACTTGAAAAAGTGCTTGAACTTACGCGGCCGGAAGATGTAATTTACGAAGCCATTGGTCATTGCTACCACCGGATGGCAAATTATGCGCAGGCAAGATTCCATTATAAAAAAGCGGTTCACCTTAACCCCGATGACAGTAAGCTCCATTATAAAATAGCGGTAACTTATATGCTGGAAGAGCAGTGGCAGAGTGCTGTAAAACAATTGGAAAATGCCATGCGCATACACCGTACCGTGCCGGAGTATAACCTTGCCATGGGCGAATGTAAAATGAACCTGAACCAGCATAAAGATGCGATACAGTATTTTGGTGCAGTGGTCCGCCATAAACCCAGAAATGTAGCGGGATGGGAAGCATTGATCCGTTGCTTGTTAAAAGCCGAGTTCTACCATGAAGCCATTGAACAATGCGTGGCAGCCATGAAAGCAACTGATGGCAAGCCGGTATTTCTTTTTTATTACAGTACCATTTTATTCGCGCTCGGCAAATCAAAAGATGCGCTGTTGAAATTGGAAATGGCTATGGAGAAAGCACCGCGGCAGTTAAAAAAATTTATAGAACTCAATCCCTCCATTTTGCAAAATAACCAGGTGGTTGATATTGTTGCACGGTATAAAAAGGGGAAAAAAATATAAACGATTTGCACTTCAAAAGGTAGGCACACACAAGTCGCCCGATTATCATATTTTTGCCGCCTTAAAGAACCAATATGAATTTTAATCTGACACAAATACCTTTTCGCACACCACAGCCGAGGACTTCAGGATTAACAATGGTAATGGATAAGGGCCTTAGTATTCGTGAGGTTCATGATTTTATGAGTGTATGCGGACCGCATACAGACATTGTGAAACTTGGGTTTGGAACATCTTTTGTTACCCCTAATCTCAGAGAAAAAATTGAAGCATATCAATCATATAATGTACCCATATACTTTGGCGGCACTTTATTTGAAGCATTCCTCATACGCAACCAGTTTGATGATTATATAGCGATTTGTAAAGATTATGGCATTAGCTATGTAGAAGTGAGCGATGGTTCAATCAGCATACCACATGCTGAGAAATGCGGGTATATTGAAAAACTAACCAAACACGCAACGGTATTAAGTGAAGTGGGTAGTAAAGATGCTGCACATATCATCCCGCCGTATAAATGGATAGAACTAATGCGTGCCGAACTGGAAGCAGGCTCTTCCTATGTGATAGCCGAAGCGCGTGAAGCCGGAACAGTGGGCATTTATCGTGGTACCGGCGAAGTAAGGGAAGGGCTGGTACAGGAAATACTTACACAGATACCTGAAGAAAAAATTATTTGGGAAGCCCCGCAAAAAGCACAACAATTATACTTTTTGGAACTGATCGGTTGCAATGTGAACCTGGGCAATATAGCACCCAATGAAGTAATTCCGCTGGAAGCCATGCGTATCGGTTTACGGGGAGATACTTTTGATTTATACCTGGATAAAAAATAAACCATGCGCCGATTCGGGTTGATAGGGTTTCCACTATCACATTCATTCTCACAAAAATATTTCACCGAAAAATTCGCGCAACTGGGTTTGACAGATTGCGTGTATGAAAATTTTTCTTTGAAAGATATTGGTGAATTGACCATCGTATTGCAACAACCTGATCTATGTGGTTTGAACATAACTATCCCGTATAAAAAACAGTTGCTTGATTTTTTAACTAACGCATCGGATGTGGTTACAGCAATCGGAGCCTGTAATTGTATCAACATAAAAGATGGTAAATTAACCGGTTACAATACTGATGTGGTGGGGTTTGAACAATCCCTGTTGCCTTTTCTGCAGCCACACCATGCCAGGGCCTTGGTATTGGGTACTGGCGGTGCTTCCGCAGCTGTTGAATTTGTTTTAAAGAAATTGGGCATACCCTTTCAATCAGTTTCAAGAACGGCTTCAGATACATCCATCGCTTATGATTCGGTTGATGAGGACATGATTACATCACATCAGTTACTGATTAACACAACCCCATTGGGGATGTATCCTCACGTGGATGAATGCCCTGCCATCCCTTATCAATACCTCACGTCCAAACACCATCTTTACGATCTTATTTACAATCCCGCAGAGACCAGATTTTTAGAGAAAGGAGGGTTGCGGGGGGCTACTACTCAAAATGGTCAGGAAATGTTGATACTACAGGCGGAGGAGAGTTGGCGTATATGGAACACATAAGTTTTATGAGACCCAGGTTCTTTGCCTCTTAACTATTTTCCACGTATCATTTTTCTTTTGGAATAAAAAAATTTCTCCATATCCAATATGTCTGTCTATCATATAATTAAGCAGAACGGCAGCATTTGTTTTCAGCTGATTAAAAATGACATTTGAAAAAATACATTTTCCTATAATCCGCACATTGTCATTGATCCCTTCTTCTTTTGATCTAACCCGCATATGAATTTCTTTTTCCAGTACGTACATGTTCAGTATTTGCGGAGATGGAAATAGATAAGCCGGCTTCCCCAAAAATTTTGACGAATCGAAATTAGTAAGGTATGTTTTGATGAAGTTTTCTAAATCTTCCTTATCTCTCCGTGAAACCTGACCAAGGCTGTCTTTTACAATTAAATAAACAGCAGCTGTATCTAATAAAAACCGGATACGGTCATTATATCTTCTTATTCGTTCTGGATGCCGTTCCCTATTAAGAATTGGCATCAGCTTATAATAATACCTTGCTGAATCAGCCTTGCCAAAGGTTTCGTTAATACAGACGGTAACCACAGCCTGCACGTTTGGGTCGGAAGCAACCGCTTCAGGTTTCCTTTTACAGGAGAAAAAAGTAAAGGATATCAGAATTAAAAAACAAGTACGGACTATCATTGAATATTAGATTCTTTTCAATCGGTTTTCCATACCCTATTTTAATTGATTAGTAAGTTTTTGCCTTACTTCCGGTGGTAAAGCCACTTTCTTCTTGTTCGTATAATCAAAACAAAGCATACCTGTTTTGGCTTTACCTGCTAATACATATGCTTCACCGTTGCTTACTTCCAGTTGATAGAAAAGATCAAAACCTAATTTATCAAATCGATCAGCGGCAACAGAAATCTTTAAATGGTCGCCATAATTTAATTCCTTTTTAAATTCAATGGCCACATCTGTCATGATCAATCCAAAACCGGCAATGGATAGTTCTTCATAACCATGCGATTTTAAAAATTGCTGACGTGCTTCCTGTATCAGCGACAAAAAACTATCGTTACCCACATGGCCGCCATAATTCAGATCAGTTACCCGGATAGTTAGGGTAGTAGCGAAATGAAAATTTGCGGGCAGGTCTATTTTAATCCGGTTCATACGTTCTGTTGGTTTAAAAAATGGATCAGTTTGGCTACCGCTTTCTGACGATGGCTGTAGGTTGTTTTTTGGGCCATCGTCATTTCTGCAAAACTGATACCCGCGCCTGTTGGAATAAATACCGGGTCATAACCAAAGCCCTGTATCCCTTTCTGTTTCGTAATGATATCGCCTTCGCAGCTACCCTCAAACAAATATTCTTTGTCTTCCAATACCAATGATATAACCGTTCTGAAATGCGCTTTTCTTTTGGTAATACCTTGCAGGTTATGCAGTAACTTATCAATATTATCTTGAAAATTCCTTCCATTTCCTGCGTAGCGGGCACTTTTTACGCCGGGTTCACCGTTGAGTGCATCCACTTCGAGCCCGGTATCTTCACTAAAGCAATTCTGATGGGTGAGGCGATAAATGGTTTGCGATTTTTCCGTGGCATTGGCTTCCAGCGTAGCATGTGGTTCGGGAATATCAATGTCTATCCCGGCTTCTTGTAAGGTGATGATTTTGAACTGTTCGCCAATCACATACCTTATCTCCTCTACTTTATGTTGGTTATTAGTGGCGAAAATTAATGTTGTTTTCATGGAGGTTCAATTTACTATTTTATACAAAACATGTTTTTGTAACGAATGCCCTTTTTGCAGTAGTGGATGATCAAATTTGCATAGTTTCTGCATGCCGATCTTTTTCATTACCTGTTCTGACTTTGCATTCTGAACAGCAGTGAATGAATAAACATCTTTAAACGCCAATGTTTTAAAACCATATACCAGGCAGGCTTTCGCTGCTTCGGTAGCAAAACCACGGTTCCAGCTGGAAGCTGCCAGTCGCCAGCCAATCTCTATACAGGGTGTAAAGCCGGCTTCAAATGCAGGATGCGAAAAGCCGGTAAACCCAATAAAGGAATGATCTTCTTTTTTCTCAAGCGCAAAAAGGCCGTAACCAACTTTTGTTATGTGTTCTGTTATATAGCCAATATGCTGCAGGCTTTGTTCAGTCGTTAAGGTGGTGGGGGAAAATTCCATGACTTTTTCGTCCTGGTTCATTGTAATATATGCCGCTTCATCATCGGGCTGCCATTGCCTGAGGTACAATCGTTCTGTTTCAATAAAAATTTTGGGAACCATGGGATGAACCGTATTATTAAATAGTAAACATCTTCTTTAACGATAACCATAATTTACTTTTTTCTAATTTGGCTTCCTGAGTGCTGCCAAGCATGCTATCTAAAGAAGGAGCCAGTAAAAAGCTACAGTTGTCGTGTTGCTGTACCTGGTAATTGGGCATGGTAAAAGGAATTTGTATTTGTTTGGCGGTTACTCCAAACAGCAATACAAAATTGGGTGTAAGTTTTTCTTTCAGGAAGGCATAGCTAACAGGATCATTGTAATAATTTACGATCGCCACATCCCCCAGGTTTAGTTTACAGGCGCCAAGAATGGTTGATAAAAATGCTAAGGCCTCATCCTGTAAGTAAACAGCTTCTCTTTCACTGATAATCAAGGTTATTTTTTGTAAATTGCTGCCCAAATACCAAGCGCGTTCGGTTGTTGGCATAGCCTTAACGGGCATTGATTTTTTAGTTGTAAACCCCTCATTTACAATAACAAGGCTGTTTTTGTATAAGTCGGCAATTAAAAAGCCCGGTAACTGACTATTTTCTAAATTCATGCCTTTTATAAATATTAACGAT
>JAYTOS010000044.1:0-3984 GCA_043747705.1 Bacteroidota bacterium | reverse complement strand
GCAATCAATATGAACACCTTCCATATTGTTTATATTATCAAAACCAAAACTATTGGTGATGCTTAGATTTTCGAGTACCAGGTCATTGCCTTTGAGGTTAATGGTGGCAACACCCCAATCGTCTTTGTTCTCGCAACGCCAGATATCCCTTGCGAGCGATATGACCAATTGTGTATTATTTTTATCTTCCCCGATAAGGGTAATAAAATTTTTCTCAATGAATATTTTTTCACGATAAATACCGTTGCGGATATAAATAACCCGCTGAGCTGTAGCGTTATCTGGCAAGCTGTTGATCGCTTCCTGTATACTTTTAAAATCGCCATTGCCTGCCGCATCAACTATTAGCATTTGCGCATTGGTAATATGCCAGGAACCTACCAGACAAACGATCACCACAAAACTGCGGACAATATGGGTTACCAATTTCTTCATTTTCGTTCTCTTGTTATTTTTTTTGCGGCACTTGTTTGATCAGCCATGAAACGAGGTCATTTGCCGCTTTACTGTTTTCATATTCCATGGGTATTTTTCTTCCATCAACATATTCGTTGTATAACCAGGGGTCTCCGGTTGCAAATACAGTGCCCTTACCTATTTTAGCTACTGCAAAAATGATCAGATCACCTTTCTTCAGGGCCGACGTTGCAGGATTTTTTACTGTGATAGAGCAAACTTCTTTTTGATAGATTTTTTTTACATGTGGCAGGATTACATTACCCGCAGGTATTTCAACCCCGCCTGTTGCATACTCATTACCTACTACCCTGTTATAACTGTCTTCATTAAAGTGGATGCCGAATTTATCTCCCAGTATATTAAAATGTTCAAACTCCGCATTGCCTTTATCGTTATGAAACAATACCAATACACCACCCGCCTTTACCCAATTGTATACTTCTTCCGCATCTTTTGGCTGAACATAATTTGGGGTGGGATTGTCTGCTATATTGTCTGCATCTACAATAAAATAGATATCTGCTTTTTGTAAATTTTTAACTGTTGGGGCTTCAATGAGTGTTTTTGTTTGCACACCATAGCTTCTGAAAATATTTCCCAGGAAAGAGAACCCACTGTTCGGGTATTCATCCCATTTGTAATGAAATGGTTTTAGTGTGCCGGTAATATCCTTTTTTCTTTCCGAATTAAAATAATCATCCAATACAATTGTCTTGCCTTTACCAACAGCCACGGTGGGTAGTAATTCCATTTCATTGGATGTTTGTATAAATGCACCTACTCCTTTTGGATCGTTTACAATTACTTTTTCGCGCAGGTAATATTCGTAGCTGCCATCACGATAGGGTGTTCCGCCAAGTCCGCTTACGCTCACCGTTCCATTCAGGTTGGTTTGTCCGTTTGCATCTGTTTCAACAAATTTTTTGATAATGCCGGCGTATCCTTTTTTAGCTATATCCAGGTAAGGGGCCGGAAGGAAGCCCAATCTTACTGCTTTAGCCATCGTATAAACAAACATGCAGCTGGCTGAAGCTTCCAAATAATTTCCGGGTCCGGTGGGTTTGTCAAGGATATCATACCACAATCCGGTTTTGGTGTCCTGCACTTTTATGATGGCATCTGCATAGCGTTTTAAAATAAAAACAATCGAATCTTTTTTATTGTTTGCAGAAGGGAAATTTTCCAGTACATCTACTAATGCCGCACCATACCAACCCATGGCCCTTGCCCAGAAATGAGGCGAGTTGCCTGTTTTGGGGTCGGCCCATTTTTGTTGCCGGCTTTCATCCCAGCCATGATATAACAAACCTGTTTTGGCGTCCCGTGCATGATTTTCCATCCAGATAAACTGATGGGCGATATCATCAAATGCAGCGGGGTCATTAAAGGTTGCCGCATACTCGGTATAAAATGGTTCGCCCATATACAAACCATCTAGCCACATCTGGTACGGGTATATTTTTTTATGCCAGAAACCACCTTCATTCGTTCTCGGTTGTGTTCGCAATTGCTCCCGCAGCATGGAAGCTGCTTTGTAATACTTTTCTTTACCGGTAACATTAAAGAGCGTGAGTAAAATTCTTCCACAGAGTACATTGTCAATATTGTGGTCCTGTTGTTTGTAGGTGCGTATCTCTCCTTTATCATTCACAAAAAAGTCCATGCTTTTCTGCATGTAATTGAAATATTTCGCTTCACCTGTCTTATACCAGAGGCCCTCGATGCCTTTCAGGATAACTCCCTGGTCGTAGGTCCATTTGGCGGGCTTTCCCTGTTCTGAAAACAAAGAATCTTTCCAGACTGTCATTACGGTTGCCGCCATTTTCTCAGACCATGATTGTGCATGAACAGTTACCATAGTAATAGACAACATACTTAACAAAATAATAGCTGTTCTAATCTGCTTTTTCATATATGACTTACTTAAATTCTATAGATGATTGAGTTGCGCCGAATGCAAATGCAACTTTATTCTTTGCCTTTGCGAAATCGGTTTTTGTAATTTTTATATGTTTACTTCTATCTCCATTCACACTAAAAACTAAGGTTGCATTTTTTTCGTAACTGATATTATTAAAATCAGTATTAGAACTGTTCTGCAGGTAGATCAGCGGATCAGTATCAGCCGTAATTAACCTGATATTATTAAAGCTAATGCCCTCTGCTTCCGTACATTCAATTCCTTTTCTTGTTTCCAGCACCATATTTGTCAGCTGCACGTTACGCACATTCATTTCGGGGATACCTCTAATAAAAATTGCTTTCTCTGCTCCTTTGCATACTATATTATTCACATAGAAATCCCTGAATATGGGTGTTGCTTCAGTAACCGGCAGGGTTTCTATTTTAGGCATCTCTCTTTTTTCGCCTGCCAGCGGAACAGGGTCTTTTGCCATATAATACATATCAAACAAAATAGCTTCTCCACCAATATCTTTCATGGTAATATTAGAAGCATATATTTTCTCAACTATCCCGCCCCGTCCGCGGGTAGTTTTAAACCTTAGGCCGATATCTGTTCCGATAAATGTGCAATTAGATACGAACAGGTTTTTAGCACCCCCACTCATTTCGCTACCCACTACAAAACCGCCATGCGCATGGTAAACGGTTGTATTTTGTGCAATTACATTTTCTGTGGGTATGCCCCGCTTCCTTCCTTCTTCATCGCGACCCGATTTTATACAGATACCATCATCGCCCGTATCGAAAGAACAACCATCTACCAATACATTGGCGCAGGATTCGAGATCAAGTGCGTCTGTATTCTGCCCATATACAGGGTTCTTAACAGTTACATTTTTTATAGTGATATGCTGGCTAACCGATAAGTGCATTGTCCAGGCAGGTGAGTTTTCAAATGTTACGCCTTCCAGAAGGATATTTTTACAGTTTGTGATACGCAAAAAATTAGGGCGCAGGAAATCCCTCACTTCTTCAAAATCTTTCAATTGTTTACCGGTAGTCAGTTTACCTACATCACCGGTGATTGAGCCTTTTAACGCAGACTCAGATGGATACCAACCAGATTTGTCTTCTGATAATATACCACCTGAAGCAATCAGTTTTTTCCATTCAGAGTCCGTTACCTTTCCTTTTTTTAATGGCCGCCATACATTCCCGGACCCATTGAATATACCTGCACCGGTAATCGCAATATTCTCTGCATTGGTTGCAGAAACAGGTGATTGGCAGCGGGCAGCGTCAACCCCTTCATAAGAAGCAGCTACCAATGAATAGAGGCTGCGGTCTGTTGCAAAAGAGATCAGTGCTCCCCTGACTGCATGCAGGTCAACATTACTTTGCAGTACGATCGGCCCGGTGAGCCATAAACCTTTCGGGATTAATACTGTACCACCGCCATTTTTTACACAGGCTTCAATGGCCAGGTTGATAGCAAGCGTATTCAAAGTAGTACCATCATTGATGGCACCATACGCAGTAATATTAAAAGTATCTTTTTTAAAATTGGGTTCATAAATCTTAGGAAGTTCATACGCTAATTTCTCAGGATGCGCTGATTGC
>JAYTOS010000043.1:0-13609 GCA_043747705.1 Bacteroidota bacterium | reverse complement strand
CAATCATTCAATATCGGCACTATCCGTTTATTAAAAGATATGGTGGATGATACTAAATGGAATGAAGTAAAAGATTTCATCAAAGTCAAAACAAAAGGTTATAAAAAAATAGTGGCCATCGGCACCGGCGGAAATATCAACAAAGTTTTCTCTCTCAGCAAAAAGAAAGATGGTAAGCCCCTTAGTCTCGACCTGCTAAGAGACTACTACAAAGAGATAGCCGGTTTTTCACTTACAGACCGCATCAATATTTACAAACTCCGCGAAGACAGGGCCGATGTAATTGTACCTGCCTTACAGATTTATATTAATGTAATGCGCTGGTCTGATGCAGATGAGATTTATGTTCCTAAAATTGGCTTGGCGGATGGGTTGATACAACATTTGTATTATGATTTATCAGCGAAAGGTATTAGCTACTGATATTATTTTATTGCTGATTGATATTAACGAAACCACCTCTGCGGTTAACGCTATACAATACTTTTAGTAGACAATCAGGATAAATCTTACTAATTTGCATTTGACATTTGAATATGTTTTATTCTAAAGCAGAGCCATATTCATACTAATCCCATCATACTCAACTAATTCAAATGTCTCTCCATAAAGAAGTTAAAAAAATAACCACCAATACCCTTCTCAAAATGAAGGAGCATGGAGAAAAAATTTCTATGCTAACGGCATATGATTATTCATTCGCTAAGTTATTTGACGGATCAGGTATAGATGCTATTTTGGTTGGCGATAGTGCCAGCAACGTAATAGCCGGCCATGAAACCACTTTACCCATTACCCTCGATCAAATGATCTATCATGCACAATGCGTGGTGAGGGGTATTAACCGTTGCCTTGTTGTAGTAGATATGCCTTTTGGATCTTATCAATCAAATACTGATAATGCGGTTGCTTCCGCCATCCGCATCATGAAAGAAACAGGTGCTCATTCCATAAAATTAGAAGGGGGCGAAGAAGTGGTAGAAAGTATCAAAAGAATAGTAGCGGCAGGTATACCTGTGATGGGACATTTGGGATTAACCCCTCAATCCATCTATAAATTTGGTACTTATACCGTAAGGGCCAAACACGAAGAAGAGGCAGCAAAACTTCGTAACGATGCACAGCTGCTGCAGGAGGCAGGTTGCTTTGCTGTTGTACTCGAAAAAATACCCGCCGATCTGGCGAAAGAAGTGAGTGAAAGCCTTACTATTCCAACAATTGGCATTGGTGCAGGCAAATATTGCGACGGACAGATATTGGTAATGCATGATATGTTGGGCATTAATAATGAATTCAAACCCAGGTTCCTTCGCCAATACCTTACTTTACAGGAGCAGATTACAACTGCTGTTCAGCAATATGTTAAGGATGTAAAGCTGAAGGAGTTTCCTAATGACGAAGAATCTTACTAAAAACGTTCACCGATAACATGACTGAGTTCACCCATATTCTTTTACAGGCTTCTTTTAGCTGAATAGATTTGGTACAAACTGCATAAAACATGAGAAAGCTGTTCCTACTGCCTATCCTGTCGTTGGCGTGCCTGTTAACCATTAATGCAAAAGCAGGTAACAGGTATATGATTGATTTTATTACCAAGATCACTCATGTGATTGATGGGAATATCAATGAATGGATAGTAGATAAATTCGAGACAGACTTACAAACCAAGGTGCTTTACGCAATAGAACATGACGACCTTAATTTATATGCAGCTATGAAAATATCCGATATGGGTATACAGATGAAAATGATGCGGCAGGGAATGAAAATGTTCATTGATAAAAAGGGAAAGAAAAAGGAAAGTGTTGGTATTGAGTTCCCGATAAAAAGAGCAGGTGCGGGCGGTTTTGAGGGTGTACAAGGCGGCAGGGAACAAGGCCCACCCGATCCGCAAAGCATCCGTCAGAATATGGCCAACTGGATGATCTTCCTGAAAACTTTTGGGTTTGATCATTTGGAAGATAAATCACAATTGATTACCCTGCAGGATGGAATCAATATTGCTTTTGATTGGGATGAGGCAAATACACGTTTCATCGAATATAAAGTGCCTTTAAATTATCTTGGGGGAAAAGCTGCCTTAGCCGGCAAAACAGTTAGTATTGGCTGGAAGATCTTGGGTGCTGAAGACAGGTTAGTTTCTTCAGCAGCAGGAGCCAATATAATAAGTGTTCCGGGAAGCGGCAGCAGTGCAGGTGGCAGAAGTGCCGATGGCGGGGGTGGCAGACGCGGTGGCAGCTCACCTGCCGATGCTGTTAGTTCCGATTTATCAACAGGCAGTGGCCCAGCTGGTATCAGGAGTAAAGAACAAAATTTTTGGACCAAATACACACCCATATTTTAAATTCAGTTTCTTAATAGAACAACTTGAGAAATAATAAAAAGATTGTAACCGTTATCGCCCATGTTACCGCATGGATTTGCTTTTTTACATTACCCTACCTTGTCTTTTTCCCAAGGTTACGGGAATTCAGCATGAGTAACCACCAGTTGGCCTCAATGAGCTGCAATAATGTGTTCCTTGTATTTTTTTATTACCTGAATACATTAGTGTTGATTCCGCGTTTACTGGCAAAAGAAAAATGGTTTTGGTATGTATTTTCTATTATCGCCTCCCTGTTTTTCTTCCTGATTGTGCCACGGCAGATTGCTACCTTAATAGCCGAACCGGAAGTTATGAACCCACAAAACAGGCGGTTCATACCCAATCCCGCATTTCAGGGAACCCTTACAAGGCGCCGCCCCCTTGCTGATGGATATAATACGGTATTGTTTCTTTTAATATTCACAGTAGGTACCTGTATATCGGTGATTCAGCGCTGGTTAAAAACAGAACAGCACAGGAAAGAAACTGAGAATGAAAAACTGAATACAGAATTGTCTTTTTTGAAATCGCAGGTAAACCCGCATTTCTTTTTTAATACGCTCAATAATATCTATTCTCTGGCCATCGTTCGTAGCGAGAAAACAGCACCGGCAGTAATGAAGCTGTCCTCCATCATGCGCTACATCCTTACCGAAACGCAAAGAGACCTCGTGCCCCTGCGCAATGAAGTTGATTTTATCAATAACTTCATTGACCTGCAAAAAGTAAGGTTAACGGATAAAGTAACCCTTCATTTCTCCGCCGAAGGCGATATCGACAATTTGCTGGTTGCCCCCCTCCTGTTCATTCCCTTTGTAGAAAACGCATTCAAATACGGGGTAAGTACCAAGGGCTCGTCCAGTATAGATATTAAGATAAAAACTGATGGCCATACCATATTATTTACCTCAGTAAACTATATTGTGGTATCAGAAAATAATTTACTGGAGAATACCGGCATCGGTATCAACAATGTGAAGCGCAGGCTGGAACTGATGTATCCCGGCAAACACCATCTGACCACTACCGAAAAAGATAATTATTATACCGTTTACCTGGAGATCGTAACCACATGATACACTGCATAGCCATAGATGATGAACCCCTTGCACTGCAACTGATTAATGAGTATTGCAATAAAATATCTTTTCTTAAATTAGAAAAGGTGTTTACCAATACCGATGAAGCCAGTGCCTACCTGAAGGAGAATAAAATAGACCTGCTTTTTCTCGATATTCAAATGCCCGATATCAATGGCATGCAGTTTTATAAAGCCCTTACCCAAAAACCACCTGTGATCTTTACTACCGCCTATAAAGATTTTGCCGTTGAAGGGTTTATGGTAGATGCAGTAGATTATTTACTCAAGCCTTTTGAATATGACCGTTTTTTAAAAGCCTGTTACAAAGCGAATGAATACCTGGAATTTTTGAGTACACAGGAACTGCAGCTTAATTCCATCTTTGTGAAAGTGAATTATGAGATCATGAAGATCAACCTGAAAGAAATTGAGCTGGTAGAAGCACTGGACGACTACATCAAAATATATATCAAGCCCAATCCTGTATTAACGTTAATGACACTCAAAAGTATACAGGAGAAATTACCTGCCCGCGATTTTGTAAGGGTACACCGCTCTTTTATCGTGCCCCTGGCACGCATTGAAAAGTTCAGCAAAACCAAGCTATGGACGGCTGGAAAAGAAATACCTATTGGCAGTAGTTACAGCCAGGTATATGACCAGTTGTTAACCCTTTCGAAAACAAAATAATTCTCCGGTTCAATATAAGTGCTGACTATTGAGCAAGGAGTTTTGAATGCTTAAGTGACTAATACTTCAGTATTCAAAACTCCTTGTTCGATAGTCAAAATTCAACCTCATATCTCCCTAAAATCTAAACAATTACCTTTGTCAGGAATTAATCTCCCTTACATGGAATTTCTACAACAACTTGGTATAACACAACAAAACCCCGGTGTATCAACCGGTACACAATGGATAGCCAGTAATGGTACAAGCATAGACTCCTGTTCTCCTGTTGACGGTAAAAAAATAGGTACCGTAACGGTCGGTGATAAAGAGGCTTACGCACAGGTAATTTCCAAAGCACAGCAAGCGTTTGCAGAGTGGCGTAAATGGCCTGCACCAAAACGTGGCGAAATCGTAAGGCAGGTAGGCGATGCATTGCGTGCCAACAAAGAACCCCTTGGTAAATTAGTAAGTTATGAAATGGGTAAGAGCCTGCAGGAAGGCTACGGCGAGGTACAGGAAATGATTGATATCTGCGATTTTGCAGTGGGCCTCTCCCGGCAGTTATACGGATTAACCATGCACAGCGAAAGGCCGGCACACCGTATGTACGAGCAATGGCACCCGCTGGGCATAGTGGGTATCATATCAGCATTTAATTTTCCGGTGGCGGTATGGGCATGGAACAGTGCTTTATCCTGGGTTTGCGGCAATGTAACTATATGGAAACCCAGTGAAAAAACTCCTTTATGCGGCATTGCCGTACAAAAAATAGTAGCCGGCGTTTTTGCTAACAATAATGTTCCCGAAGGTGTGAACAATTTAATACAGGGCGGAAGAGAAGTGGGTGAATGGCTGAGTAATGATACCCGTATACCGTTAGTATCAGCCACAGGTTCTACAAGAATGGGTAAGGCATTGAGTGCAGCCGTTGCCGCAAGATTAGGAAAAAGTATTTTGGAACTCGGCGGTAACAATGCCATCATCATATCAAAACATGCCGACCTGGATATGGCTCTGGTTGGTTGTCTCTTTGGCGCGGTAGGTACTGCCGGGCAACGTTGCACCACTACCCGGAGATTGATCATACACGAAAGTGTTTACGAAAATTTCAAAGAAAAATTAGTAAAAGCTTATGGCCAGTTACGCATTGGCGACCCATTGGATACACATAACCATGTAGGCCCATTGATTGATACCGATGCGGTAAAGATGTACCTCAACGCTATTGAACAATGCAAACAGCAGGGCGGTAATTTTATTGTGGAAGGGGGGATAGTAAATGGCAAGGGATATGAAAGTGGTTGCTATGTAAAACCCTGTATTGCCGAAGCTGATAATGAAATGGCCATTGTGCAGCACGAAACTTTTGCACCTGTTTTATACCTGATGAAATACAATACCCTCGATGAAGCCATTGCTTTGCAAAATGGTGTACCACAAGGCCTCTCCTCAGCAATCATGACGGTGAATATGCGTGAAGCCGAACAGTTCCTCTCATATGCCGGCAGCGATTGCGGTATTGCGAATGTTAACATAGGCACCAGCGGTGCAGAAATTGGTGGCGCTTTTGGTGGCGAAAAAGAAACCGGCGGTGGACGCGAAAGCGGCAGCGACGCCTGGAAAGCCTACATGCGCCGTCAAACAAATACCATTAACTGGAGTGATAAACTGCCCTTGGCCCAAGGGATCACCTTTGATGTATAACAAAATAAAAAACAAGTAACTTAACTATAATAAAACAAAGATGTTATTAGCCATACTTGTTCCCTTTCTTTCATTTTTCTTTAGGGGAAAAATAATTTCTGCTGTCGTTTGCCTTGTTTTGCAAATTACCCTGATAGGTTGGGCACCTGCTGCATTTTGGGCTGTTATGTCTTTACATAATGCAAGGGCTGAGAGAAGGAACGATAAACTTATCCGGGCTATCAAACAGACCCGCAAATAATAAAACACTAACCAGGAATATGAGCGGATAACCCATTACTACAAAGGACAGTACCTTCACTAATATGAGACGAATTTTGCCGATCATTGTTATCTCTCAATTCTTCTGTACCTCATTATGGTTTGCAGGAAATGCGGTGATGCCTGACATCGTTCAAAAATTTCACCTGGCACCTTCTTTCCTCGCCCACCTTACAAGTGCCGTGCAATTGGGTTTTATTACAGGCACATTACTTTTTGCCATATTAACCATTGCAGACCGTTTTTCTCCCTCCTTGGTTTTTTGTACTGCCGCAATGGCCGCAGCTATATGCAACCTCGGTATAAGTATGGAAGGAATTGATGCTGGAACAGTGCTTCTGTTCCGTTTCCTAACAGGCTTTTTCCTTGCAGGTATTTATCCGGTTGGTATGAAGATCGCATCTGACTATTACCAGAAAGGACTGGGCAAATCATTAGGTTTTCTGGTAGGTGCTTTGGTATTAGGAACAGCATTCCCGCACTTATTAAAAAGCCTTACCCTAAACCTGCCCTGGAAATACGTTGTTTTTGCAACGTCAATTTTATCCGTTGTTGGCGGATTAATTATATGGCTGTTTGTACCTGACGGCCCTTTCAGGAAGTCAATACAAAAAATAAGGTTAGCTGCTTTCCTGTCAGGCTTTGCCAACAAGCCCTTTCGGGCGGCTGCTTTTGGTTATTTTGGCCATATGTGGGAGCTATATGCATTCTGGGCATTTGTACCGGTTATGCTGGCAAACTGGCAAAAACACAACGCAGCGGTTACACTGAATATCCCTTTTTTATCTTTCTTAATCATAGGGTCGGGCAGCGTTGCCTGTGTTGTGAGCGGATTCATTTCGCAATTTTTCGGAACGAAGAAAGTTGCCGCTATTTCATTATTCCTGTCGGGATGTTGTTGTATCCTTTCACCATTTTTTTTATTAAACAGTTCTGTCTTCACACTGGTTCCTTTTCTTTTTTTCTGGGGATTAGTAGTTATTGCCGACTCACCCCTCTTCTCTACATTGGTTGCACAAAATGCCCCGGAAGAATCAAGAGGCACTTCTTTAACGATTGTGAATTGCATCGGGTTTTCCATTACCATCATCAGTATCCAACTTATTAATGGACTAATGAATGATGGCAATGCCCGCTTCATTTACCTGTTACTGGTTATTGGACCGCTAACCGGATTGATAGCATTGCTGGGCAATAGAAAACCTGAATCGTGATTGGTCGCCATACACCTTTTTTTACGATAGATACCTGAAGAATGGTTATGCCTGGCCAAGTAAGGCAGTATCCTTAACATTTTCATAAAACTGGTACTTAACCGTTATTATATCATTATCATTTCGCAAATTTGGGGTGTAGATAAATTTACACAATGATGCATCGTGGGATTGTTTTAGCCATAATGGCATTGCCATTGTTTCTGTATCAGGGTAATGCCCAAACAGAAGCCCCTAAAGGCTGGCATTTATTGGATTACGCTCAGGATTCCTTTTATGGCATCAGCCTAAACAAAGCCTATACTTTTCTGAAAGATAAACACAGGGTTTCCAAGCCGGTTATCGTGGCCGTACTGGACTCGGGGGTTGACACCACCCAGGAAGACCTGAAAAATATTTTATGGCGCAATCCAAAAGAAATCCCCGGAAATGGTATTGATGATGATGGTAACGGTTATATAGATGATGTGTATGGTTGGAATTTCCTGGGTGGAAAAGATGGCCGCAACATTATCAAAGCATCCGACGAAAGATCCAGAATATACCACCAGTTCAAAACCAAATTCTCAGGCAAGTTGATTGACAGTAATACTTTATCCGGACTTGATAAAAGCGAATACACCCTCTTTAAGAAAGCATCCACTGAACTTAGTTTTAGTCAGGATGCCCAGGTAGAATTATTATTTGTAGAAGTAACTGCCAAGGCCATCAAACGCCACGATCAAATCCTTCGCCAGGAAATGGGCTGCGATGAATACACCTGCGAAAAGCTTGAAAAATTTCAGCCCGTTTCTAAAATAGCACGGGAAGCTAAGTTTGGTTATCTCACCTGTATAAAAATGTTAGGCGTTGATGCCGACGAAACGAATACCAATACCATTGCTGATCTTGACGAATATGTAGAAGGTAAGAAAATAGCGTTTGAATCGAAAGACAATGCCCCCGCCGACTATCGCAGGGATATTGTAAAAGATGATTACTACAATTTAGCCGACAGGTTCTATGGCAACAACGATGTAATGGGACCTGCCGCTGCAGCCAAGCACGGCACGCATGTTTGCGGCCTGATTGGTGCACAACGCAATAACGGCATTGGTATAGATGGTGTGGCAGACAATGTTCAGATCATGATGTTACGCGTAGTACCTGAGGGCGATGAGTATGATAAAGATGTGGCACTCGCCATCCGTTATGCAGTAGATAACGGTGCTAAAGTGATCAACATGAGTTTTGGAAAATATTTTTCACCCGAAAAAAGATGGGTTGATAGTGCTGTAAAATATGCCGAACTGCATGATGTATTAATTGTTCATGCATCTGGTAATGAAAGTTATGACCTTGATACGAAAGAAGGCTTCCCCAATCCTTGGCTGAAACAATGGAACAGTGAGGCAACCAATTTTATTACGGTAGGTGCCAGCAGCGATCCTAAAATATCCGGGAGCATTACTGCCGAATTCAGTAATTATGGAAAAGAAAATGTAGATGTTTTTGCACCCGGTGTCCGCATCTATTCAACATTACCCGGCGCACACAATTATGGTAATTTAAAAGGCACCAGCATGTCAACACCTATCGTTACAGGCCTGGCTGCATTAATCCGCTCTTATTACCCTTATTTGAGTGCCGTTCAGGTTAAAAAAATAATTGAAGAATCTGTTTTAAAACCGGCTGCCAATATTCCCAGTATCAAACCCGGCTCTAAAGATGAACTGACACCGTTTAGCAACTTAAGCAAATCAGGAGGTATCATCAATGCCTTTATGGCTGTTGAAGATGCGGATACAACGAAAGCTATAATGGTTACCAAAGAACCGGTTAAGAACCATGCTACACCTTCCATTATAAGACCCACCACCAAAACTAAATTGTAATGCCCAAACCCCAACCATCGGATTTTCCAGTGTATTTTGGCAGGTATATTTCACAGGTTACCACAGACAGCCTTTCTGAAGCAGTAAAAGAATATACAGAGGCACTTAGTACTTTCTATACTAATCTTCCCGAAGAAAAAGCTGATTACAGTTATGCACCCGGCAAATGGACATTAAAGGAATTATTACAACACGTGGTTGATACAGAAAGGATCATGTCGTACCGCTTATTGCGTATTGCCCGTAAAGACAAAACGCCCCTCGCCTCTTTTGATGAAAATACATACGCAGAAAATTCCCTGGCCGGTACGCGTAGTTTTGCTTCCATCAAAGAAGAATTTATTGCATTAAGAAAATCCACCGACCTCTTAATACAGTCATTAAATGAAGAACAATTATCCGCCGAAGGCGTTGCCAGTAATAACCCGGTAACAGCCAATGCTGTGGGCTATATTATTTTCGGGCACATGCTGCACCATAAGAATGTTGTAGAAGAAAAATACCTGTAAGACAATTGGGAATCGAAAAAAAGTGACCAATTATACAATGTAAAATCAATATCGAAGAAAGTCACACCACTCTTCATCACATACTAATTTCTGCAGTACGGTATCTTTCATTACTGCTGTATAATCCATGGATTTCCCGTTTACCCAAATGGTTCGATAAACAAGGCGTATACCGTGACTGTAATCTACCCACCAGTTAATATGCCCGGTGTACAAGGGTTGTATCGCTTTCCCATCTAATTTGTGCCAGCCATAAATAGCTTCACGGTCGGGCCGGGTGTCGCGGGTTATTTTACCTGAGAGTACCACGTCTTTTTTTATTCCGGCTATCAATCCTTTCTTGTTTTTGCGCTGCCCTTCAATGATCAGATGATGTTGCCACATGGTAACCGAGCTATCGCGGAATGCATACATCGGAACAGGAGCCAGTTTTACAACCGCCTGTTCATAAATATCATTTACCATTTTCCGGGTAGGCAAAAAACAATGAAAGCTATCGGCAATAACCTGCGCTGCCATTGGGGTAAGGGAAATTCTGGCCCAATCATCATCCGTTCCCAATGCCAGGTAATCCGGTGCTACAAAATAATAAGCTAAAATAATCTTGCCGGAAATACTATCTGTTATGGAAGTGCGTATGCGTACAAATTTTTTAAGAAAAGACGGGAAATTACCCGACAGGATTTCAATCTTCGCAAGCGAATCCCTCTCCTTCCATTTCCAGGCTGCAACTGTTTGGTAAAAGACAGTGCCTGTTTGCCGGGTTACCGCTTCTTGTCGAACAGGCCAGTCCATTTTTTTAGTTGTACTGCAGGCCAAAAAAAATAATACACCTGTAATTATGGTAGCCGTTCTGTACATCTAAACAAATTTCATATAAACTACTATGCTTATCAACCATTATAGGCAATTACAGTTCCATTATCTTAATATTCTTAAACCAGGCTTCCCCGCCATGATCCTGTATAGCGATATGCCCTTTTTTTGAAGCACCGTAGCCTTTCGCATCTTTCCATTTGCCTGTGGCTTTGTGTTGTTTCCAGCTATCACTCCATAAATCATACGCTACTACTTTTTTGCCATTGAGCCAATGCTCTACATGGCCCTTAAATATTTTTATCACCGTATGGTTCCATTCACCCGCCGGTTTTGTAGCATCCAGTAACGGCGGATCCATTGCATAATTGGCTCCCGTTTTTTGCCAGTCTTCAATTTTTTGGGGATACCCTTTATCATCCAGTAATTGGTATTCCGGCCCACTCAGGTAAGAGGATGGAAATTCTTCGGTAACCATATATAAAATACCACTGTTACCTGCGGGAGCTATTTTCCAGTCGACGGATAATTCAAAATCTTCAAACTGGTTTTGGGTGATAAGGTCGGCATGTTGTGTTTTAGGGTCTTTATTGCCTTTGTTATAAAGCATGCCACCTGTTACGGACCATGAATCGGCAGGTTTGTTTTGATAGGTACGCCATCCTTCTAATGTTTTACCATTGAACAGGGATTTCCATCCCGTTATCAATGTGAATGGGCTCTTATCTTCAGAATTAGCCTGTGCGGCCAGTGTGTTCTGGTTAGTAAGCATAGCAAGGATGAGTATGCCAAAACAAATAAAAAAGAAAAGATTTTTCATATAACAGTTTTTAAGTAGGGGGAAGTTAGAAATAAATAAGCAATTATCCGGGTTGTTTTAGGGGATAACTTAGCGGTTGTATGACAAGGATAGGTCTCATATCAGATACCCATGATTTTTTAGATGATGTTGTTTTCAAACATTTTGCAAATTGCGATGAAGTATGGCATGCCGGTGATTTTGGCACTGCTGCCATAGCCGATGCCTTAAAAGCTTTTAAACCTTTACGCGGCGTATATGGTAATATTGATGGACCTGATATCCGCAATGAATTTCCCGAACTGTTGCAATGGACATGTGAAGAAGTAAACATAATGATGCTGCATATTGGTGGTTTTCCGCCAAAATACAATGCGAAATCAAAGCTGCTGATTCAACAAAATCATCCTCAAATATTTATCAGCGGCCATTCTCATATTTTAAAAGTGATCTACGATAATACACTCAGTTGCCTCCACATGAACCCCGGTGCCGCGGGTAAATATGGCTGGCACACGGTGAGAACATTGATCCGCTTTGTCATTGACGGAAAAGATATCCGGGATTGTGAAATTATTGAGTTGGGGAAACGGTGAGGGCAGCGTTTACAATTGGAAAAAATTGATTTTTGTAATTTCTTTACCCAGTTTCCAATTCAAAATTTCCCAATTCACCAATCCAAAAATTAAAAGTATCTTTTACTTCTAAAACCAACACCATGCCCACCCAAACTAACCGTCGCGACTGGTTGAAACAAAATTCATTGGCCGCCCTGGCCCTTGGCTTTGCATTACCCTCTATGGCACATGAAGAATGTTTGCTACGTAGTTTTGGCGCAGCTGAGGGTTTGATCAACCTTGGCTCGAACGAGAACCCTTATGGTATTTCGCCTAAAGCGAAAGAGGCATTACTGGGTATGCTTACACAAGCACATCGCTATCAGTTCAACGTAGCCTCTTTACAGGGTTTTACAAAACAACTGAGCAGTTATTACCAGTTGGGTGTTGACCAGGTATTAATAACAGCCGGGTCGGGCGATTCGTTGCAAATGCTGGCGAGGCATTTTAGTAAAGGAAATCTGGTAACCGCTGCACCCACTTTCGCCACTTTGCCCAATACTGCCAAAAAAATTGGGACAAAAGTTATTGAGATCCCTTTAACAGCCGATAAGGCACACGATTTGCCCGCCATGCTTCGAGCCATCAACAGCGAAACACAACTGGTGTATATATGCAACCCGGCCAATCCCAGCAGTACCATCATACCGCCAGGTGTTTTAGAAATTTTTTGCATAGAAGCTTCTAAAAAAGCCATGGTAGTTATTGATGAAGCTTATATTGATTTTTTAAACGCACCCGATAACCGGTCAATGATTGGGTTAACACACCAAAACCCCAATATTATTGTTGTCAGAACTTTTTCAAAAATTCATGCGATGGCAGGCTTACGGGTAGGGTTTATCGCAGGGCATCCTGCTACCATCAATTTACTGGATGAGAATTATTTCAGGAATTCACAGATCACGGTCAGTAACTTAACTATGGCAGCAGCCGCAGCCAGTATGAAAGATGAAGCACATCGCGAATTGTGCAAACAAAAAAATGCGGCAGCCCGCCAATATACTTTTACTGCATTAAAAGAGATGAATATAAAATGTATTCCTTCCTACACCAATTTCCTGTTCTTCCCTTTAGGAAAGTATCCGGGAGATTTTGCACAGGACATGTTTAAAAAGAATGTGATCCTCCGTTCCAATAATTATGCTGATGGAAAATGGGCCAGGGTAAGTGTTGGCACGTTGGAAGAAATGAAACAGTTTATGGGGATTATGAAAGAAGATTGGAAAGCATAAGAAAAAAATTAGAAGAACCATAGTATCAGTTCAAAATCAACCGGCCTTCTTTTTAGCATAATAGTTACCAATAATCAAAGTAACCGGCAACCCTATCATACAAATTAATATCGTGGCGGCAATAAGGGCCCTGGAAATATCGAAAGGCCTTTTGGG
This sequence comes from Bacteroidota bacterium, assembly GCA_043747705.1. GTDB lineage: Bacteria > Bacteroidota > Bacteroidia > Chitinophagales > Chitinophagaceae > Sediminibacterium. Next base: position 303 of record JAYTOS010000043.1, on the reverse strand, counting down.
GGTCAGGCTCATTGGCACAACCAGAAGGTTCATTACTGCCCAAACAAATAACCCATACCCGAAAGCTGTTACAAATTTATTCCATGCAAGGGCCTTCCATTTTGGATACAACCAGAAAAAAAATAACGTGAACGAAAAAGCAATCAGGTAATGAAATAGCAACCCTGCTATAGGCATAACAGGGCCATTTGCATAAGCTGTTTCTTTACCAAAAAAACCACTGGCAACATAATTCAATACTATTACCGGGTTCTTACCTGAACTAAGATAGTATTGTGTGCAGGCAGAAAGTATGTCGAGCGT
>JAYTOS010000042.1:0-5202 GCA_043747705.1 Bacteroidota bacterium | reverse complement strand
CAAACCGATCCGAAACGTGGCATTGGTGCCGCGAGAAATTGGGTATTGAGCAAGTTCAACGAGTTCGCCAAACAATCCAACGGCCGCTTAACTGCCCTTATTGATACCACTACTTTACAACCTGATAAGAGAAGGGTTGATACATTATTGGTACTGGGAAATGTAGTAGCCACATTAAAAGGTACCGACCCTACTGATAACCGTATTTTCCTTATCAGCGGCCACCTGGATAATATGCGCAGTAATGTAATGGACCGTACAGGCGATGCCCCCGGTGCCAACGATGATGCCAGCGGAAGTGCCGCTGTTATTGAATGCGCAAGGATCATGAGCAAACATAATTTTCCCGCTACGATCATTTTTATTACTGTAAGCGGAGAAGAACAGGGTTTGCTGGGTGCTAATTTTATGGCATCCAAAGCAAAAAAAGAAGGCTTGAATATTGAAGCTGTTTTGAACAATGATATTATGGGCAGTAATAACAGTAATGAAACCAATATTATCGACAATACGCGTATCCGTGTTTTTAGTGAAGGTTTGCCGGCTTATGAAACAGAAAAAAATGCCAAGACCATTCGCCAGTTAGGGTTGGAAAATGATGGCAAGGCACGTCAACTGGCCCGCTATGTTAAAGAAACCGGGGAACGATATGTTGAAAATTTAGAAGTAGTAATGATTTACCGCAACGACCGCTTTTTACGAGGTGGCGATCATACCCCTTACGTTGAAAATGGTTTTGCCGCTGTTCGCTTTACAGAGATGAATGAAAATTATACCCGTCAACACCAGAATGTACGTACAGAAAATGGTATTAGTTATGGCGATCTTCCCGAGCATGTTGACTTTGAATACTTAAGAAAGAATTCAGCGATGAATTTGTCTAACCTGGCCAATTTATCTAAAGCTCCCGGTATGCCTGAAGAAGTGAAATTTGTTGAAACAAGAAAATTGACTAACACATCATCTATTACCTGGAAAGCACCTAAGAGCGGAAAAGTTAAAGGTTATTATATTTTACTGCGCGAGACTACCAGTGCTTTCTGGCAGAAGAAAATATTCACTACGCAAACGGAATACACTTTGCCTTATTCAAAAGATAATTATTTCTTCGCCGTGCAGTCTGTTAGCGAAACAGGAAATGAGAGTTTAGCAGTAGTGCCGGGCATTGCAGGCAGGTAATGATTTCGGTATTACAAAAAATAAGCCGCGGGCCTACAGATTATTTAACAATTCTGAGACCTGCGGCTTTAATATTATACACTCCCTTGCCCAAAATTATTTAGAAAGCGACTGGGGTACCAACCTCTCCGAAATCTTGTCTGCCTCCTCTGCTCCCCGCTCCCCACCTTCATGGTATTCGGCGTCTTCATTTACATCCCAAAGATCATACAACTCTTTACCTGCCACAATATTCTTAACCGCCAACATAGCCGTCATCATACTGTGGTCCTGGTTATTGTATTTGTGCATGCCGTTTCTTCCAATAAGGTATAGGCCTGGATAAGCTTTTAATGCTTCACGAACAGCTTCTACGTTTTCTTTATAAGTATGATCATACACAGGATAGGCTTTGGGTTGACGGACAACATATCCATCCACCACATTATTATCTTTTGTTAACCCAATCTGTTCAATTTCTTCTTTGGCCAGGCTGATCAGGGTTTCATCGCTGCTTGTCCATAATCCATCTCCTTCAAAACAAAAATATTCCAGTCCATAACAAGCCATATTTGGATCAGGTACCATGAAAGGGCTCCATGATTTAAAGTTTTGGATACGGCCCACTTTTACACTCGGGTCATGGATATAGATCCAGTTATCGGTAAATGCGTCTTCATCCTTACAGATAAGTACCACCGTTAAAAAATCACGGTAGCCCAAATGCGCAGCAGAGTTGAATGCTTTCTCAGGAAAACGAGGTATTACCGAAGCGATCAGCTCACGCATGGGGGCGGTGGACAATACATAATCAAATCCTCCAATCGTTCTGCCATCAGTTGTATGTACTGTCCATTTATTATCTACGGTAGCAATCTCTTTCACACCACAATTCATTTCAATCTGAACACCCATCAATTTACTTTTGGCAGCGCAGGTTTCCCACATCATACCTGGGCCATATTTTGGATAACGGAAAGAATCGATCAGGGTCTTGATCACTTTATCCTTATCCCCTCCGGATTTTGCTTTAAACAAAGCATTCCAGATAGCACTGCTGAGTGATAATCCTTTGATACGTTGTGCTGCCCAATCGGCAGATATTTCATTACAGGGTATCCCCCAGACTTTCTCTGTATAGGTTTTAAAAAAAATATTAAAAAGCCGTTGGCCAAACTGGTTAACCACCCAATCTTCAAAATTCGTCGGGTTTTTAACAGGGAAAGCTTTCGCTTTCAGGTAACTCAGCACGCATAAACCGCTTTCTATAATACCCAGTTTATTCAAAGCCTCAAATGCCACTAATGGGTAAGAGAAGAATTTTTTATTATAATAAATACGCGAACTTCTCGGGCGTTCCAGCATTTCATCGCCCAGTATTTCTGTCCAGAAATCTTCTACCTCTTTTGATTTGGAAAAGAAACGATGCCCGCCAATATCAAAATGGTACCCTTTGTAGGTTTCGGTACGTGAGATGCCACCTACATATTTCGGGTCTTTTTCAAACACCATTACCTGCTGGTTTTCCTTACCTAATAAATAGGCTGCGGTTAACCCCGCGGGGCCTGCCCCAATGATGGCTATTTTTTTTGACATGTTGTTCAATCGTAAATAAATAATCAGTTATTGCAATAAAGTGCCAAAGGTGTGAAATAATTGTGGTACTACCACTATTTTTGCCTGCTAAGATAGTCCTCCTGCATTAGCAGATTACACTCAAATACCACATACAATGGCGCAACAGAATTTCAACATCCATTATAAAGCTTTTGCTGACCTTACGCCAAATGAATTATATACCCTGATCCGTTTACGTAATGAAGTGTTTGTGGTAGAACAGAACTGTGTTTACCAGGATGCAGATAATAAGGATCCATCCTGCCACCATTTACTGGTATGGGATAGTGAAAAGCTGATTGCGTATGCCCGTTTATTACCCCCCGGATTGGCATACCCGCAAATGTCTATCGGCAGGGTCATCAGTTCGCCTGCGTATCGCAGAACAGGTGCGGGTAAAATTTTATTGGTAAATGCGATTGAAGCCTGTCGGCAATTATATGGAGATGGGCCTATCAGAATCGGCGCGCAATTATATCTGAAAAAATTCTACGAATCATTTGGCTTTGTTCAAACCAGTGATATTTATCTGGAAGATGGGATTGAACATGTAGAGATGATCAGAAAATAATTTGCTTCTCTCCGTGCACCTCGTGAATTCTCTATCTCTCTGTGTTAAAAAAAACGCCATTGAAGGTTTTAGTAATTATTTTCAACACAGAGAGATAGAGAATACACAGAGCTACACAAAGATTATAATCCTAATTCGATTTTTAAAAACTTTGCGGTATGGCTTTTACTTACGTTGACCATTTTTTCAGGAACACCTTCAAATAAAATTGTTCCGCCGCCATCGCCGCCTTCCGGGCCGATGTCAATGATATGATCCGCGACTTTAATCACATCTAAATTATGTTCAATTACCAAAACGCTGTTGCCGCGGTCAACCAATTTATTCAATACATCCAGCAAGTGTTGTATATCCTGAAAGTGCAGTCCTGTTGTAGGTTCATCCAGTATGTAAAATGTTTTACCAGTATCCTTCTTACCTAGTTCTGTTGCCAGTTTTACACGCTGCGCTTCACCACCACTAAGGGTTACAGCCGATTGCCCAAGGGTGATATAGCCTAGCCCTACATCCTGCAATACTTTTATTTTTCTATATAAATAAGCAATGGGCTGAAAGAATTCGCAGGCTTCGTCTACTGTCATATTCAATACATCACTGATAGATTTTCCTTTGTAACGGATCTCTAATGTTTCGCGGTTATACCGTTTGCCATTGCATTTTTCGCAGTGCACATACACATCGGGCAAAAAATTCATTTCAATCACACGCATGCCGCCACCTTCACAAACATCGCAGCGGCCGCCTTTTACATTGAAAGAAAAGCGTCCCGCATTATACCCACGGATTTTTGCTTCGGGTATGGCTGCAAATAATGTCCTTATCTCAGTAAAAAAACCACAATAGGTAGCCGGGTTACTACGGGGTGTGCGGCCGATAGGTGATTGGTCTATCTCAATCACTTTATCAATATGCTCCAACCCCTTAATACTTTTGAAAGGCATGGGAGTAACACGGCTGTTATAACAATGTTTGGAAAGAATCGGATACAAGGTTTCATTGATCAGTGTTGATTTACCACTGCCACTTACCCCGCTTACCACAATTAATTTTCCCAAAGGAAATACCACATCTACATTTTTAAGGTTATTGCCATGAACCCCTTTTAACTCCAATTGTTTTCCGTTACCGGGCCTTCTTTCTTTTGGAATGGCAATACTTTTTTTACCGCTCAGGTATAAAGCCGTTTCTGATTTACTCTGCAACACTTCTTCAGGTGTGCCGGCAGCAACAATATGGCCACCATACACGCCAGCCCTGGGACCGATATCAACCAGGTGGTCGGCCGCCATCATAATATCTTTATCATGCTCAACAACCAATACACTGTTACCGATATTACGCAGGTTTTGAAGGGCCAGTATTAACTGGTGATTATCGCGCTGGTGCAGCCCTATGGAAGGCTCGTCCAGAATATACGTGATGCCCTGTAACTGCGAACCTATCTGCGTTGCCAGTCGTATCCGCTGCGATTCACCACCACTAAGGCTTCTGGAAGGGCGGCTGAGTGATAAATAGGTTAAGCCCACATCCAATAAAAACTGCACACGTTCACGTATCTCTTTCAGAATATCTTTGGCAATCAGGTTTTGTTTGTTACTTAATCTTTTTTCCAGGTTAGAAAACCAGGTATATAATTTATCCAGGTTCATATCACTCAACTCAGCAATATTTTTTTCATCGACTTTAAACCAAAGGCTTTCTTTTTTTAAACGTGCCCCTTTGCAGGTTGGACATATCTTCAGTTCCATAAATTTTTCTACCCATTCGCGCAAAGTCTCACTGCTGTTAACACCCGCGAACCATCTTTTTAACATGGGTATGATCCCTTCAAACTCGCCTTCATAAGGCTGGCCTGT
>JAYTOS010000041.1:0-2615 GCA_043747705.1 Bacteroidota bacterium | reverse complement strand
CAAACGTGTACCAAAGCCAGGTTGGCACCTAATATGCAGGCCATATCTGTAGCGTAATTAACTGCATTAAGAGAAATAGTTGAAAAATCGGTTGGGGCTACTATTATTTTCATAACATTCATTTTAGTATTTAATAGCATTGAGGTATTTAAACGTATCAGACCAATCCGAAAAAGATTGACATACTTCAGGAAACTTTATGAGGTGTATCATATTACTAAATATTGTTTTCATAACTTATCAAAGACTGAAGCATTACTGTGCATACGTAGTAAAAAATATACAGCCACGGCCATTATTGCTGTACATGGGAAGCCGGATCCGATTCCCAAAGGAAGTATTGCGATAAGAAAAATGATAGCACCAATACATCCGATTTTAAACAAAATCCCTAAGAATAAAATGGAAATGGCGATCAAAAACTGACAAAGGGCAATCAGCCCGATCATTAATTGAATGTGTCCGGCAAACCATCCATTGATAAATACCTTGTATGCATGGCTCCAGGCCAGGTTACCATATTCGAGGTAAGAATGCGGACTATTCTGTGAAGTAGACCAGTTTGCAAAACCTGCAATAATAAATAGAAGAAAAAAAGACCATCTGGCTGCCCATGGCCATTTGAGCGAAGCTATTAATTGCAATATGGCTACGATGTTGGAGATCGTCAGTAAAACAATATATGTATGGTTATTCAGGCCTTCCATTTGATTGGCTGATATTTTTTTTAATTAACCTAGTATTTTGTTTGGGAGGTAATTACTGGTAGTTTCGATATTCGGCCTTCGCCATACACCAATGAATCCATTGTTCGGTGATTAGATTTTCCGTTAGCCTGTTGGCATAATGCCTATTTTGTTCTGCTTCATCGGTTTAATTATTAATTGTGTGCCACAAAAAGTGGAAGCTCTGTTTTATGCATCAGGATATCAGCCATGCTTTCCCTGAACCACCGGCTAACCGTTCCTCTTTTGTAGGCACCCAGTACAACCAGGGTATCCTTGCCAAGTGTTTTCAGGTACTTTACAATAACTTCTTCTGTCGCACCTTTTTTTAAGGTATACTTTGCCTTAGGATAATACCCCTGCATAAATTCTTTCATTGATTTTCCATCAGCTAAGTGTGGAACGGCATCTTTTTGGTATACAGAAAATACCTCTGTCGGCAAATTCCTTAATTGCGGAAGCAGGTAACTGAATATTTTTATCGCGTATACAGAAGAAGGGGCGCCATCATACAAAATAATTACCCGTTTGAATGATGCAAACCTTTTTGGCAGTAACAGAACAGGGCATTGAATATCACCAAGCAGGTCACGCACAAACAATGTAGGCCTCGGTTCTTTATAATGGGTAAATGTTTCACCGGCATACATCATTAAAAGGTCGGCATAAATACTTTCGTGAATCATTTCCTGCACAGCAATATTCGGATCATGATGGATTGAATAAGAAATACCGGCCTTTCGGCAAGCTGCTTCAAAATTTTTGGCTGCTGCGGCCCTGACATTTTTATCTTTCCCCTGGGCTTTCTTTATCACATCATTAACTAATTTCTTTATGCAAGCAGTTGATACACTTTATAACTTGTATACAATTCATCATCAAGGAAAACACCAACAAGATGTGCATTGGTTTTTTTTGCCAGGTACAATGCGAATTGCTTGGTGCCCTCTGCATATTTTAACCCGTCAAAGGCAGCAATTATTTTTTTCATAGTTAATAATTTTATGCGTGAGTTATAAAAACCGGTTGTGCAAGTGTTTTTATCAGAATTTCCGCTTTACATTTTTTTGGGAATATTGACAAGGTGTGTTCACCAGATGCACCCTTAACAATGAATATATTTTTACGCCCAATGAAGAAAGACAGTAATTGCGTATCAGTTTCACCTTCCAAAATTCTAAAATGTATTTTCTGATAATGGTCTTTTAACCATTCACGCAAGATGTAGTTGCTCATATCTTTCAAAACACCTTCTCTATTCACCTGGAGAATGATTACCTTTTTTTTTATCGTATAATTTCGGAAAAAGATACGTGAACTGTTTCATGGCAAATACCGAAGATGCGGAGCCATCATATGTGAATATGAGCTCATCGATGGCCTCAAATAATTGCGGGGAAATGATTACAGGACATTCACTTTTCTTTAATATGTCTTTTGCCAATCCGCTGAGTGCCCCTTCAACTTCCTTGTTAAAGGATATGTCACCGTTAACAACCAGTATGTCAGCAAAACGGCTTTCCGTGATCAGTTCGCTTAAGGGAACCCCGAGGTTACGGTGCACCTTGTAGTTCACATCTCTTTGTACACAGCCTTCTTTTAACCAGTTAATACTTATTTCTGTACTTACACCGCATTGATCAGTAAACCCATGATCCTTATTAGAAGATGCAACACTATATTGTCTTTCTTCCGCCGATATATTTTCAAGGAAGACAGCCGTAATTCCCGAGCCGATAAGGCGAGCCAGAAAAGATACAAAATCCAATGCATCTTTATCAGGATCGATGTGATCTATGGCCAGTAGTATTTTAGGCATACAATTTATTTTACAATTGATGATTAATCTGCCATGGTCGAAGAAAATTGACCTACATCATCCGACTTTTA